>DYNS01000119.1 GCA_020720965.1 Anaerolinea sp.
TGCACCCCAGTGCCGGGGATGCCCAAGTGTTGGGGCTTACGCCCTGGCGGGAGCGGCAGAAACTGGCTTTTCAGATTGGCACAGTGTTTGGGCAGCGCCCGCAGTTGTGGTATCACCTCCCGGCTTTGGATACTTTTACCCTGTTCGGTAAGATTTATGAGTTGGAGGATGCCTTCATTAAAAGAAGGATTGGTTTTCTCAGCGAAGCCTTCGACTTAAAAGACCTGCTGGAGACCCCGGTGCGTAAACTCTCGCTGGGGCAGCGGATGCGCTGCGAGGTGGCGGCATCCCTCCTGCATAAGCCCAAACTCCTGCTGCTGGATGAACCCTCCATCGGATTGGATGTGGTTGCAAAGCAGCACATTCGGGATGCCATTCGTACCATGAGCGCGGAAGAAAAGGTCGGCGTTTTGCTTACATCCCACGATGCCAGCGACCTGGAGGCGCTCTGTCACCGGGTCATCATCATCAATCACGGGCAAATTGTATACCGCGACAAAGTCTCCAACCTGAAGCGCAAGTTTCTTACCCGCAAAACGGTGGAGGTGCGCTACGCTGCCGAGGTGCCGGAGAATTTTCACATTCCGGGTATGGAAACGGTAAAGGTGGGGCGTTACGGCGCAAAGTTGACCTTTAACACCCAAAACATCCCCGCCGATGTCGTTCTATCCCGGCTTTCTGCCGTTGGCACGCTGGCAGACATCACCATCTCCGACCCTCCGCTGGAGGATGTGATTGGGATGATTTACGCCCAGGCGGGTTAAGCCATGCAAAAATATTTTGCCATCTTCAAGGTTACTCTCCTTAATAACCTGGCTTACCCCGCCGAGTTATTGGGGCGCTCGCTGATGATTCTGCCCTTTATGTGGATATTTCACCAGCTCTGGCGGGTCACTTTTGCCGCCGCCGGGCAGGAGAGTATTAACGGGCTGACCGTTGCCAGCACGCTCTGGTATCTGCTTCTGGCGGAGACCATTGAACTGAGCCGCCCGCGCCTGGGGTACGCCATCTCGGACGCGGTGAAAGACGGTTCGATTGCCTACCTTCTCACCAAACCCTACGACTTTCTCCTCTACCATTACAGCAGCGCCCTCAGCGAAACCCTGCTCAAAGGGATATTCAACTTCCTGGTCGGCGGGGCGTTGGTTTGGTTTTTGGTAGGTGCGCCCCCCAACCCGCTGGGTTGGCTTCCGGTTGCCATCACCGTTCTTGGGGCATGGACTCTCAACTTTTGCATCTCCGCCCTCATTGGTCTTTCGGCTTTTGTGGTGGAGGATATTTCCGCTTTTCAGTGGGTTTACCAAAAACTCGCCTTCATCTTTGGCGGGCTGCTCATCCCCTTAGATTTTTACCCCGCTTGGCTGCAAAACATCGCCCGCGCCCTACCTTTCTCCTCCATCCTGTACGGACCGGCGCGCCTGTTTGTGGAACCGTCTCTTTCAGCCTTTCTCAGCACCCTGGGGATGCAACTCGGCTGGATATTCGCCCTCTCGCTTGTGCTGGCTTTTGCCTATCGCCGCAGCCTGGCTTATTTAACCATCAACGGCGGCTAAAGTATGAACACTCTCAAATTCCTTCTCGCTCTCTGGAAAGCTAACCTGCAATCTGTCATGGAATACCGCGCCTCTTTCCTTACGCAGATGTTGGGGATGATTCTCAACAACAGCATTTATTTCCTGGTGTGGGTTATCTTCTTTGAACGGTTCGATAATGTAAACGGTTGGGGCATCGGGGATATGTACGTCACCTTTGGCATTGCCGCCAGCGCCTTTGGGCTTGTTTCGCTTCTCTTTGGCAATACCTTTAACCTGGGCGACATCATCACACGCGGCAGGTTAGATTACTACCTCTCCCTGCCCAAGCCCGTTCTGCTTCATGCCCTTGCCAGCCGCAGCACCGCCAGCGGCTTGGGAGATTTCGCCTACGGCTATCTCAGCCTTGCCGCCTCCGGGTTAATGACTCCGCAAAGCGCTTTGCGCTTTACGCTGGCAACTCTCCTCGCTGCCGTTGTTTTTGCTTCTTTCCTCATCCTGGTACAAAGCCTGGCATTTTGGATGGGCAGTTCCAACAGCCTGGTCAATATCGCCACCAACGCCATGATAACCTTCGCCATCTACCCCATCACCCTGTTTGATAATACCGCCAAAGTCATTTTATTCACCCTCATCCCCGCGGCGCTGATGGGGGCGCTGCCCGCCAGTTTTACCATTTCCTTTCAATGGCAAACTTTGGGGCAACTGTTTTTGGGAGCCGTACTCTTTTTGGGGTTGGCAATTCTGGTCTTTCAAGCCGGTTTGCGCCGTTACGAAAGCGGGAGCGGCATTCAGGTGGAGGTGTAGCCCAGGGGTCAGGGCATTTCCAAGCCGTGCGCTTCCAACAGGGCTTGGTTTTGCAAAAGGTCGGCGGTTGCCCCATCCGCCACAACCTGCCCGCCGTCCATCATCACCGTGCGGGGGAAGAGCTCGCGCACCATTGCCAGGTCGTGAGTAGAGACCAACATCGTCACCGGCAGCTCGTGAAGCAGATGAATGAGGGCGCGACGAGCGCGAGGGTCTAAACCGGCGCTTGGCTCGTCTAACACCAGCAAACGCGGAGACATGGAAAGAACGGTGGCAATCGCAATCCGCTTCTTTTCCCCCACGCTCAGGTGATGCGAGAGGCGGTTACGATATTCGCTCATCCGCACCGCTGCCAGGGCATCTTCCACACGGCGGTACACCTCCGGCTCTGGCAGCCCCATGTGCAAGGGACCGAACGCCACATCCTCAAACACGGTGGGCGAGAAGAGCTGGTCGTCTGGGTTCTGAAACACCAGACCAACGGCGGCGCGGATGAGGGGCAGGTTTTTCTCCGTCAGCGGCAGACCGGCAACAGACAGGTTCCCGCTCCCGGTCAGAATCCCGTTCAGGTGCAGCATCAGGGTGCTTTTCCCCGCCCCGTTGGGACCAACCAGGGCAACTTTTTCGCCTTCGTTCAATTGCAGGTTGATGCCGCGCAGAGCGGGATGACCATCCGGGTAAGAAAAATGCAGGTCTTTGGCAAGCAAAAGCGCCCCAGGGGTGGCGGGCAAGGGTAAAACGGTGGGGGAGGGGTGAACAATGGGCATTAGCGAATCCAACCTGTAAGTTGAGTGAGCAGAAGCGCAAACAGGGCAAGCCCCAAAAAGCGCCAATCGGACGGTTTCATGGTATGCGGGTGCAGGGTACGCAGGTTTCCGGTGTAGCCGCGTGAGAGCATGGCATTATAAATGCGGTCGCTGCGCTCATAACTGCGGATAAACAACTGCCCTGCCATGTTTCCTGCCACTTGCGCCCGCCAAAACAGCCCGCCGCCGCTTTTTTGCCCCGTCATGCCTGCGCTGCGGGCGGCGCGGGCGCGTAAGAGCCGCAGAACTTCATCCGTAAGTACAAAAAGGTAACGGTACAGAAAAGAAATAATGGTGATGAGAAGGCGCGGCATTCGTAAATGTTCCAGAGCGTGCAAAATATCGGGAAAAGGGGTGACAGCCACCAAGAGAATCGCCGCCTGCACAGAAAGCCAAGCCCGAATCAGTATTCCCGCAAAACGCACCAGACCGAAATCTGTTACCGTTAAAGTGATATTCGCGACCGAAAAGGAGAAAACCGGGTCGCCGAGCGGAGAGAAGATGGCGCTGAGCGCCGCAAGCGCAAAGGGCAGCGCCAAAAAGGAACGCCGAAAGGTAAACCAAAGCCCCAGGCGAGATTGGTCGTTGGCAACGAGGAGCAGGAACCAGGCAAGCCCCAATGCCAGCCAGGAGGCATCTGGCAGGAGGGCGTTGCCGAGAATAAAAGCAACGGTCAGGCTCACCTTTACACGCGGGTCCAGGCGGTGGAGACGGCTTTCGGCAAAGTGATAACGGTCAAATGCGTCAGAGTGCATGGGCGGGGAGTTTGGTTAAGCGGTGGGTTGGGTGAGGGGTAGGTAACGTCACTCTTTTCATCCTTGTGCCCGTCTCAGACTGCGCCCAATGAGAATGACCAGCCCCAAAGCCAGCAAAGCCCCAACCGCGCCCGCCGCGATGGTGGAAAGCGCCGTCTCGCCCAGCAGGGGGATGGTGTAATCTGGCAGGATGTTATACGGGGCGCTTTGCCCCGCGCCCAAAAAGCCCAAGTCTTCGGCAACCTTCTCCAACCCGTCCGGGTCGGCGGAGGCGAGGGGCGAGAGCAAGACTGCGCCAAGGGAAACGAAAACCCCGCCCAGTACCCATCCCTGCCCGCCCTGGCTGGCGGTTTTTTCGGCAGAGAGCAGGTCGGGGCGGGCTTGCTCAATAAACCCGAGGGCGGCAACGGTGATGATGGCTTCTCCCAACCCAATGAGCAGGTGAACGCCCAACATCGCCGGGACGACAATCTCCAGGCGGGAGGTGCCGCTAAGCCACAGTTGCAAAGCCGTAAGCAGCGCCGAGGCAACGGTAGAAAGCCAGGCGGCAAACCCGGCAACCCCCAGGCGCACCGGCTTGCCAACCCGGCTGCTGAGACGGTAAAGCCCAAACCCAATGAGGGCGGTAAGGATGCCCATGTTAAAAATGTTCGCGCCCATCACCAGCAAGCCGCCATCCTGAAAGAGCAGCGCCTGTATGCTAATGACGGCGGTCATCACCAAAATCCCTGCCCAGGGACCGAGGACAATGGCGGCGAGAGCGCCGCCCAAAAAGTGACCGGATGTGCCACCCACTACCGGAAAGTTGAGCATTTGCGCCGCAAAAACGAAGGCTGCCATTACGCCCATGAGCGGAATTTGCTTTTCGCCCAGGCTTTGGTTGGTTTTAGAAATTGCCGTTCCCACCGCCAGAGCGGTGAGCGCCCAAAAAACGAGGGAGATGACCAGGGTAAGAAAGCCATCCGGGATGTGTAAGGGTGCAGGGGAGAAGTGCATGTCAATTGTCCTTTGTTCTAAAGCGGATAAGAGGATGGAGCGATTATGCCACACAGGACTCTCAAAGTGTATCCAATTGGCGGAGGCTGACGGAATCAAAAATGCCCCGTTGGCTACGGGGCATTCTTTTGGCGGAGAGGGAGGGATTTGAACCCTCGTTCCCTTTCGGGAAACACGCTCTCCAGGCGTGCGCGCTAAACCAAGCTACGCGACCTCTCCACTATTAGAGCGGGCAATATTATACCACGCTTTGCAGGGTTGACGGGACTTTTGTTCATGCTACAATCCAACTCGTATGCATAAAAATTCTTTTCTCTGGTTGGTGTATTTGGCTGCGGCTGTGTTGTTGGGGCTGGGGCTGGGGCTGCTGGCAGGCTGGTTCGATTCTGGGCTTGCCGGGGCGCTTGTTCAACTTTCGGGGCGGCGGGTAAGCCCCCTTTGGGTGGGGTATTTTCGGGCGGCGGGCGGAATGGCGCTGGGGCTGGGTACTCTGCTGTTGGGCTGGAAACAGGTTTCGGCGAGTTTGCTGCGCCTTTGGGCGTGGTTCCAGGCGCGGGTTCAGGATTCGGATGCCTGGGTGGAGAGGCGTTGGGGCGTTCTGCATCCGGCACAGGAGCGCAGTTTGCCTTTGCCGGTTCTGAATCGGTGGGATGCTTTGGCAGCCTTGTTTTTTGGCATGGTGGCGTTGCTGTATCAGTTGGCGGTGATGAGCAGCGGGTATCCGACCGTTGTGTTGGGCGGCGATGCGGCGAATATTGCCAGTTTTGCGGCAGGCAGGGCTTTGCCAGATTTGTTTGCCGGGGATGCCATTTTGGGCAATTTGCAAAATATCGGCTTGTATGTCACCGTTCATTTGCCGCTGACGATTGGTTTGGAAAAACTGGTGGGGAATTTTGGGCTGGCGTATGCGCTTTTGCTCTTCCCCCATGTTTTTTTGCAATATTTCGGGTATTACTGGCTGGGGCGGGCTTTGTACCAGAGCCGTTTTTGGGCGTTTTTGTTTACGCTGGCGGTTTCTTCTCCGCTGAGTTTGGATGGCGGCGAAATGTGGGGGGTGATGAGTGATGCAATGCCGCGCTTTACCTTTCAGGTTGTTTTGCCGTTTTTGCTGACAGCGCTGCTGACGGTGTGGCGCGAGCGCCCTGGGCGCTGGCATTGGGTGATGGTGATGGCGGGTTTGATGGCGTTTGTTCACCCGGTGAGCACGCCGACCTGGGCGTTTGCGTTGTGGCTGGGTTTTTGGGTTATGCTGCCGGGGCATTTTTCTTTGCGCCAAAGAGTTTGGCAGATGTTTAAGTTGGGGCTAACCCTTACGGCTGCCCTGTTACCTTATGTTGCTATTTATCTGTCTTATCACCAAAGCGGGCAGGACAACCGCAATTATGACCTGGTGTATTTTGTCCTGAGCGAGTATTTCCCCTATAACCTGCTCAACATCCCTGCGGCTGTGCAAACCTTGCTGCAAAACAGCGCCCAAACCGGTTTGCTGTGGTTGGGTTTGGCAGGGCTTGCCCTTAGCGCCTGGCTTTTTAAGGCGGAACGGGGGCGGCTGAAGATTTTGTTAACCTGGGTGGCGGGGATTGTCTTCGTCACCATTCTTGTCCCCTGGGCAGAGACGACTGTGGAGCGCACCTTGCGGATGATTCCACTTCAGACGGAGTTGATGCGCGGGATGCGTTACCTGGTTCCGTTTTTGTTTGTGTTTTGGTTTTATCCGCTGGCGGAATTGACGCGGCGGCTGCCTGCGGGGAAATTCTCTCGCTGGGTGATGGCGCTGGGGCTGACTCTGACCGCCGGTTGGCTGTGGCTGAATCCGCCTGCGCCGTATTGGGGGGCTGTTTCCACGCTGGAATGTTGGTCCACCGGGCAGTGGATTTGCCCCACCAATACCGACTACGCCAACACCCTGCGTTATGTGCGCGAGGAAACGCCGCAGGGGGCAAAGTTTGTGGTGTTCCTTTCCTATCGCTGGAGCGGTATCGAAGTCCGTTACCTGGGTTTGCGCCCGATGGCGTATGCGTTTAAGGACAAGGGGCAGTTAACTTTTACGAACCTGGAAGCGTTGGAAGAATGGCATTACTTTTTGCAGCGCGAGAATATCATTTATAGCCGTCAGTTAAACCCGTTGGTGGAGCAAAAGCGCCCCCTGATTGTGGATTTTGCGCGGGATGCCCACGCTACCTACATTCTGACAGATTTTCCCTTCCCGCCGGAGGTGCAGGAGGCGCTGGGGGTGCAGGTTGTGTACGAGAGTGGGGCATATTCCATTTTGCTGGCGCGGCGACCTTGATGAGATAGCTTTGCCCGCGCTGACGCGGCAGTAGCGCGTCAGCGCGGGCGTTTTTTATTTGGCGCTGCGAGTCGGTTTGGATGGTTTGGGCTGGTTGGGGCGGGGTTCCAGCATCTTCCAGCGGCTGGCGCCGAGGTAGAGAATATCCAATATCAGGTCTTCGTAGGCGATTCCTTCGGATTTGGCTTCCAGGCACAGGTCGCTGTAGTTTGGGGTTAAGCCTGGCAGGGTGTTGATTTCTATCAGGGCGGGTTCTCCGTTGCTGTTGAGGCGAATGTCGGTGCGGGAGACATCTATGGCTTTGATTGCCATGTGGGCGCGGATGACGAGGTTCTGAATCTTACGAGTCAGTTCCGGGGAGAGTTCTGCCGGGCAAATGTAGGAGGGGGCGCCCTCCTCACCAACTTCTTTGGATTTGGAAGCGTTGCTATACACGCCGGGCGTAACCGAGCGGCTGCTATCCAATTCCAAAATGGGGAAGACGTGGTAGCCCTGGCGGGTGGTGTACCATTCCGGGTGGCGGGAGTAGAGGTGGGCATCCCATCGACCGATAAGTCCGCAGGTGAATTCTCTGCCGGAGAGGAAGGTTTCCACCAGAGCGGGTTGGCGGTATGCCTGAAGGAGGTAATTGACTCTCTCGCGCAGTTCGGATTCGGTGTGGACAACTGCTTTCATATCCACGCCCATGCCGGTTCCCTCGCGGGCGGGTTTGACAAAGAGGGGGAAGCGCAGTTCTGGGCGGAGGGTTTCATCTCCCACAATAAATTCCTGAAAAGGAGCAACGGGTAAGCCTCTATCGCGCCAGATGCGTTTGGTGAGGGTTTTATCCAGCGAGATGGCGTTTGCCATAATGCGCGAATGGGTGTAAGGGATGCGGAGCATCTCCAGCAGGGCTGGCACTTGGGCTTCGCGGGCATCGCCGCCCAAGCCTTCGGCAATGTTGAAGCAGATGTCGGGTTGAAGGTCTTGCAGGGTGTAGGGCAGGTTTCTATCTGCCTGAAGAAAGACGGTTTTGTGTCCATCGGTTTCAATTGCCGCCCGGATGGAGTCTATCGTCTCGATGTGGTCGTAGTCTGCCAGGGCATCCGCGGCGACATCGGC
>DYNS01000444.1 GCA_020720965.1 Anaerolinea sp.
GGAATATTACAAATCCTTAAGACGCTTCGCCCCCGCCGAGACACAAGAATACGGCAACGGTGAAATTCTCTCCGCCTTGAACGAAGGCAAAACCGCCGCCGCTGTCAGCTGGGGCGGACAAGCCGCAGCCATCTTCGACCCGACAAAAAATCCACATGCCGCGCAGATGAAAACCGCCGCCTTCCAAGGCGCGTGGAACGCCACCTGGGGCGTGTGCCTGCCTGCCAACCAAACAGAAAATGAATTGAACACTGCGCTAAATGCCCTGCTGCCAATGATGGGCGCGGACTGTGACCAGCGCGTAACGCGCATTGCTGGCAGCCCTGTCCGCAAGGGAAGTTACTCGGCGGGCGAAAAATCCAAATATGCCTGGCTTGCCTCGCAAGAAAAATTATTGGCAGAATGCCGCACCCTGCCCGCCGACCCCGCCTTCGGCGCACGGCTGGGCGGCATGTACGCCGCAGTCCACCGCGCCTTCACGGACAAGCAACCCACGGAAGAAGCATTAACAGAAGCAGCCCGTTAATATGCCTGCCAACTTAATGTAAAGCGGAAAAAATAAAACGCCCAATTCAACACGCCCAGAACGGGCGTGTTTTGATTTAACCCACAAGAACTTGTTGCAGCAAAAAACGAAACCCGCATACAGGAAGTTGCTGCGCAAAACTATTGACTTTTTGTCTATAGTGTTATAAACTATAGACAAAGGAGAAAAATTATGCCCACAGGAAGAGGCTTTGGAAAAGGTCGCGGCGGCGGCAGAAGAAAAATGTTTTTTATGGAATCCTGCCTGCTAATGTTGTTACACCGCGAGCCAGGCTACGGCTACAGCCTAATGGACGGCATGAAAGAGTTTGGCTTCCAAACCGCAGAAATGGACATCAGCATCCTTTACCGCGCCTTGCGCGATTTAGAAAGCGCCGAACTGGTAGTCAGTTCGTGGGGCGAAGACAGCCTCGGACCCCAGCGGCGCATGTACACCATTACCCCGCAGGGCGAAACCACTCTGGCTGAGTGGGTGCAAACCCTACGCCAGCGGCGCAAAGAAATTGAAGCGCTTGAAACGGCGTACGACGCCGTTAAGAAAATAACTTAAGACAAAAAGGAGTAAACATCATGCCAAATCAAGATAGCACTGGACCCAACGGACAAGGCGCACGCACAGGGCGCGGAAGCGGAAACTGCAACGGACAAAGCGGCGCGGGAATCGGACGCGGGGCGGGGCGCGGCGGACGTGGAAGGGGCGGGCGCGGCTTGGGAATCAACGCCAACCAGGGAAATTCCTGGCTCGGAGATCAACTCAGCAGCCTGCAAGCCGCCATCGAAAAATTGACCGAAAAACTGGGGAAGTGAAACGAGTAAAAAGTAATAAGTGAGAAGTGCGAGAACTTTTTACTTCTCACTTATTACCCATCGCTTTCCCCTCACCAAAAAGGAATCCATCATTCATGAAAATCGCAATCTCAATTTCCGGTAACAAACTAGAATCCCCCTTCGACCCGCATTTTGGTCGCGCCGCCGCTTTTTGTCTGGTGGATAGCGAAACGGGCGAATGGAGCGCCCACGAAAACCCCGCGCTTTCTGCCTCAGGCGGAGCGGGCGTGCAGGCGGCGCAATTCATCGCCAAACTGGGCGCGCAGGCAGTCGTTAGCGGGGCATACGGACCAAAAGCCTTCGACACCCTCTCCCCCGCTGAAGTCGAAATGTATCTCGCGCCAACCGATGAACCTCTCACCGCCGCCGATATATTGGCGCTATTCAAGGCAGGCAAGTTGAATAAAGCCGCCGCCGCCAGCCACGCAGGACACCACGAGGGGCATCACTAATGCGCATTGTCGTTGCCAGCGGAAAAGGCGGCACGGGCAAAACCACTGTCGCCACCAGCCTGGCGCTGAGCGCAGGGAATTCCGTCCGCTTTATGGATTGCGATGTGGAAGCGCCCAACGCCGCGCTCTTCCTGCAACCAATATTGGATACGCGCAAAGAAGTCGGCATTCAACTGCCCGTCGTAGATGAGTCGCTCTGCACGCACTGCGGCAAGTGCGCCGAAGTCTGCGAATTTCACGCCATCGCCGTCATTGGCAAAAAGGTATTGATCTTCCCCGAACTGTGTCACGGCTGCGGCAGTTGCACGCTGATCTGCCCCGAAAAAGCCATCAGCGAGCGGCTGGATGTGATGGGCGTCCTCGAAAG
>DYNS01000445.1 GCA_020720965.1 Anaerolinea sp.
GCCCTGGTCAGCCCCGAAAGCGCCGAAAAAGTCGCCGCCGCGCTGCTTTCCGCCACCCCCACGAGCCTGCACGCCGAGGGCTACGCCCAGATTATCCGCGAGGCTTCTATCCGCCGCCAACTCCTTCAGGCATCCAGCCGCATCGCCACCCTGGCATACAACCAGGGCGAGGAACTCTCCGCCGTCACCGAGCAGGCTCTCGCCACCCTCCAAGCCGCCGTCCTGCGGGAGACCGGCGACAGCCTCACCTCCCTGGCAGAAGCCCTTGCCCAGGCGACCGAGCGGATTGACGCGCTCAGCCGCACCACCGAACTGCCCGGAACCCCCAGCGGCATCCGTGCGCTGGATGTTCACCTCGGCAACTTCCAGCCCGGCGCTTTGTACATCATCGCCGCCAGACCGGGGCAGGGCAAGACCTCCCTCCTGCTCACCTGCGCCCGCCATGCCGCCCGCCAGAACAAAAAGGTCGCCATTTTCTCGCTGGAGATGCCCACCGCCAAACTCACCAACCGCCTGCTCGCCCAAGCCACCGGCATCAACGTCCAACTGCTCGATACCGGCAAAATCAGCGAAGCCGATTGGGGCAGGCTCACCCAAGCCAGCCAGGACATGCAAGATTTGCCTCTCTTCTTCGATGAATCCCCCGCTCTGACCCCCGCCAAACTGAAGACCAAACTCCGCCGCCTCTTGCTCTCCACCGGAAAGTTGGACCTCGTCATCGTGGATTACCTCCAATTGATGCAAGCCGGGCGGAAGACCGAGAACCGCACCCAGGAGGTGGGCAGCATCTCCCGCGCCCTCAAAGCCCTCTCCATCGAACTGGATGTCCCCCTCCTCGTTGCCGCCCAACTGAACCGGGACGTGGAGAGGCGTGCCTCCAGCCAGCCCCAACTCTCCGACCTGCGCGAGAGCGGAGACATCGAAGCGGACGCGGACGCGGTTCTCTTCCTGCATCAGCCCCAGCCTCAGCCCCAAAACCCCCATCAGCCCACTGAGATTCTCATTGCCAAGCATCGCAACGGACCGACCGGGGCAGTATCGGTTCTCTTCCACAAGTCCAGCACTCTCTTTTCCGGGGTGGGCGTATGAGTCCCGGTCTCCTCGCTTCCGTCTGCGATCCGCCCCCGCCTCCTCCGCCGCCCGCCCAGGCTCTCCTTCTGCCCCTCATCCAGAGCCTGACCCCCGAACTTGCCGAGGCATATCTTTTCTTCTCCGCCCCGGAACTGGTCTCCGCGATGGTGAGCCGCGTGGAGGGCATCCGCTTGTTAGCACAGCAAGACCAGCGGGAAGCCGAGGCAGCCCGACGGTCCCGCGAAGACTGCGAGAGGCGCTTAGGCGCTTTGCGGGACCGTCTCCTTCAGCAGGAGCAGACCGAACAGGAGATGGATGCTCTCAAGGCGGAGGTGATGAAGTGCCGCCGCCATCCGCTTGTCATCCAGGTGCCTCACCAAACCGACCAACTCCCAACCCAAACTGCCTGGATGCTGGACTGGAGGCAGTCCCCCGGCTTTGAGAAACAGGCTGCCATTTTGCGCCTGGTGGGGGAGACCGGGCTGGGAAGGGTTCCCAAAATTCGGGAGAGGGTGGCTGACTTCTTTGGCTATCAAAATCCCCATGCCGGGGCGATTACGCAGGCGTTTGCGGCTTTGCAGAAGCGTTCTTTTCTAGGCATGCGTCGGGCGGAGGGAGGGATGCAGGGCAGACCTCCTCAACTTGTCTGGCTGACCGACCTGGGGCAGGCGGCTTTTGTGATGCTGACCGGGGCTTCGCCTCTTGCCAGCGAACTGGATTCCCTCGCGGCTCATGTCTCTGACCCTCACATGCTCCTGAACCTGGAGGCGCAGGACTGGCTGCAGAAGGAGGGCTACCAGGTTTTGGCGCATGGGTATCGGCATTATCTGGGTGGGGTGCGCCAGGCGGTGCCGGACCTGACCGTGCAAAAAGAGGGGCAGGTTTTCTACATCGAGGTGGAGCGTTCTGGCAAGAAGTCTGAGCGCCCGGAGAAGTGGTGGAATTTGCGCGAATTGAGCGGGGGGGAGCTCTACATTTTCTGCCAGTATCCCCGGTCTCAGGAGCAGATTGGCGAGGAGGCGCGTCAGGCGCTGGCGCAGAAGAGCCTGTCCTGTCGCCTGCACCTGACCAACCTGGCAGACCTGCGCGAGGGTTTTCGGGGGCAGGACGGGGGTTTGTGG
>DYNS01000446.1 GCA_020720965.1 Anaerolinea sp.
CCGGTATGGCTTGCGGCGGCGCGGGCGGCGCCTTCGGTGCGCCCCGGTTTGATGACGATGATGGGTTTGGTCAGTGCCACTTCCCGCGCAGCGGACATGAAGGCGCGGGCATCGCCGATGGTTTCCATGTAGACCACAATGCTTTCGGTGTGTGGGTCGTTGCCGAGGTAGTAAATCAGGTCGCCCCAGTTTACATCCAGCATGGAGCCGACCGAGACGAAGGCGGAGAAGCCCACGTTTTCCTTAAAAGACCAGTCCAATACGGCGGTGCAGAGAGCGCCGGATTGGCTGATGAAGGCGAGTTTGCCTTTGTTTGCCATGCCTGCTGCAAAGGTGGCATTTAACCCGCTGATGGGGTTCATTACGCCCAGGCAGTTGGGTCCCACAATCCGCATTTTGTATTTGCGGGCGTTTTCCAGCAGTTGACGTTCCAACTCCACGCCTTCGGGTCCAATTTCCTTAAAACCTGCCGAGATGACGATGGCACCTTTTACGCCCGCTTCTCCGCATTCCGCGATGATGCCGGGGATGCTGGCGGAGGGGGTGACGATGACGGCTAAGTCTACCGGGTCGGGGATGTCTTTGATGCTGGGGTAGGCTTTAATCCCAAGCAGGCTGGGGCGTTTGGGGTTCACCGGGTACACGGCGCCGCCAAAGGGGCTGGTGATTAAGTTCCACAAGATGGTGCGTCCTACGCTACCTTCTTTTTCGGTTGCGCCAATGACGGCTACATTTTTGGGCGCAAAAATGTGGTTGAGGGGGTTGTCGGCGTAGTTATAAACGTCATGGGCGGGGTCAAAGGTGGTGCGCCCGGTGGAGGAAGTGGGAATGGGTTGCATGAAGAGTTATATCCTTTCGGTTGAATATGCAGGTAAACAAAACCCTCCGATTATACGATGTGCCGGTTACGGGAGGGTTGAGGGCTGTCACCAATTTGGGGCGCAGAATGTCTTAAGTTAGCGGTTTAGGGTGGCGGGTTTTGCAGGGCTTGGTAAAAGGCTGCTCCGCTTTGTCCTTCTTCTTGCAGGCGGGCGGCGAAATCTTCTTTGAACTGAAAGTGTTGAGTCTCTTGCCCGGCTTGCAGGGTGACGGAGATGAGACCGGGGTTTTCCCCTGGGGTGACCTGGGGCGGAATTTGGCGCAAGACCTGTATGGCGGTGTAGAGCAGGTCGCCCAGGGTTTGTTCGTCTTGCAGAGATTGCACTTGCAGGGTGAGGTGGTAGTCGGTTTGCATGGCGGCAAAATAGGCAACTTCGCCGTTGGCATACAGGCAATTTTCGCCGTAGGCTTCGGCGGAGGCGGCTTCTACGGGCAGGCTGGCTTTTTGCAGCAGGCTTTGCACAGCGGCGGAAAGTTCTGGCAGGGGTTGGCTTGCCCATTGAAAGCCGCAAGCATCTTGGCTGGGGGCTGGCTCTTCCAGGGTGGGGATTTCAAAGGCGAAGGGGGCGGGCGGCGTGGGGGTGGCGGTCATTATCCGCAAGCCGCCGGGGAGGGTGGGGCTTGCGGCGGCGGTGAGAGTGATGAGTTTAGGGGTGGCGAGCGGGGTGGGGGCGGGTAGCGTTTGGGCGGCGAACAACGCCAAAAACGCGGCGCCGAGCAGGAGAGCAAGGGCAATGAGCAGGCGTTTACGGGTCATGGCTGGCTAAACTCCAGGGTGATGCCGCCGGGGTAGGTTTGTCCGTTTTCATCGGTGCAGGCGGGGGCGAGTAGCCCGCTGAGGCGGGTGTTGCTGGCGGGCAGGCTGAGGGCATATTCGGTTTCGGCATTCATCACAAAGTCGGCGTAGCCTGCCCCTTTTTCTGGCTTAAAGCCGGTGAAGATGTTCTCTTCCCCGCCCAGCCAGGTGAGGGTGATTTGCTCCCCGGCGGCGGGGAGACCGGCGCTGTTTCGCAGGGTTATCTTGAGCAAGCCCGGTTGCAGTAGGTTGCAGGTGATGTTTTGGCTGGTGAGCTGGTAGGGGATGCCGGGCGTGGCGCTGGGGATGGGAGGCTACACCTGGACCGTCCGGTCAGGTCGCGGCGGCCCTGGCCCCAATGTCTGGGACGAGAACAACGTGCGGCTGGATGCTGCCACCAACCTGCACCTGAAGATCAGCCAGCGGGATGGAAACTGGTTTTGCGCCGAGCTCACCATGCGGTCACGCCTCGGTTTTGGACGATACCAGTTTCAAACCGCCGGCCGGCTGGACCGTC
>DYNS01000447.1 GCA_020720965.1 Anaerolinea sp.
GCCTGCAATTTTTTGCCCTGCTGCTGCTCCTGCCCCTGCTTGGCTACGGCACGGAATACCTCGCCACCAATCAAATCGCCGAACCAACCGCTCTTGGGTTCATGGTTCCGCTTGCCAACGCCTACAAACAGGTTTGGGGCTACAGCCTGCTCAACTATTTCTTTACCATCACTCTCGCCTTGGTCGTGTACGAAAAAGCCGCCCTGCCCCTGCTGGAACTGCCCGCCCTGCGCTATCTGGGCAAAATTTCTTATGGCATGTACGTCTATCACTTTGCCCTCACCTGGTTCGCCGGACGGCTGCAAGACTTCTTCCCCCTTGATTTCGGAACCATGCGGATAGTTATCCCAGTTGTCTCATTCAGCGCCACCCTGCTGCTTGCCTCCGCCAGTTACCGCTGGCTGGAAAAACCCTTCCTCAACCAAAAAGACCGCCTCTTCCCCCTCAAACAGGAGAAAGCCCCCCATGCCCAGCCTTAGCGAACACATTTTTACCTTCGTCCGTCACGCCGAATCGGTTGGCAATGCCGAAAATCGCCTGCAAGGGCTTGCCGACTACCCCCTCCCCGAAAAAGGACAGGCGCAAGCCCTTGCCCTGGGCAAACGCTGGCAAGCCGCTGGCGTCACCTTTGACCACGTCATCGCCAGCCCTCTCAGCCGCACCCTCCAAACCGCCCAAATCATCGCCGCCCAGTTGGGCATCAACGAGGTCGAAACCGACCCGATATGGGTCGAGAGAGACAATGGCAAACGCTCCGGCATGACCTGGGAAGAAGTTCAGATTCACTACCCGGAGTCGGATTTCATCAACCCCTATGGCTTCACCGCCGAAACCGGCGAAGGCGACTGGGCGCTCTACCTCCGCGCCGGAAAAGCCCTGCACTCCCTCCTGCTGCGCCCCCCTGCCCGCTATCTCATCGCCTCGCACGGAGCCATCCTCAACGCGGTGTACAGCGCCATTTTGGGCATCACCGTCCAACCCAGTTTTCAGGGCGCGCGCTTTCGGATGCACAACACCTCCTTCTCCACCTTCCACTACGACTACTCCCGCCATCGCTGGCGCGTGCAGGTGATTGGCGACACCAACCACCTCACCCCGGAGATGTTCTAACCCTCCAGCCGCTCCGTTACTTTTCTCCCCCATGCGGGTTTATGAACTGAGAACAAACATCCCCCACCAAAACGGAGAAAACACATGGGTCTCTTAACCGGTAAAAACGCCCTTATTTTTGGTCTAGCCAACGACCGTTCCATTGCCTGGGGCATTGCCCAGGCATTCGCCCGCGAAGGCGCCAACCTCGGCTTCAGTTATGCCGGAGATATGCTGGAAAAGCGAGTCCGCCCCCTGGCAGCCCAACTGGGCGTGAACTTTGTAGAACAATGCGATGTCGCCTCAGACGAACAAATTGCCGCCGTAACAGAAAAAGCCCGCAGCCACTTTGGCGAAATTGACATTCTCGTTCACTCCATCGGATTCGCCAACAAAGACGAACTGCAAGGAAAATTCTACAACACCAGCCGCGCCGGGTTTCACCTCGCCATGGATATCAGCGTTTACTCCTTTGTCGGCTTGGCAAAAGCCTTTCAGCCCCTCATGCGCCGGGGCGGAGCCATGCTCACCCTCACCTACTACGGCTCCGTCAAAGTCGCCCCCAACTACAACATGATGGGCGTAGCCAAAGCCGCCCTCGAAGCCTCCACCCGCTATCTGGCAAGCGACCTGGGCGAGCAGGGCGTGCGCGTCAACGCCATTTCCGCCGGACCCGTCCGCACCCTTGCCGCAATGGGCGTAAGCGGCTTTAGAGAAATGCACAAAAACTTTGTAGAGCTCTCCCCCTTGCACGAAAACATCAGCATAGAAGACTGCGGCAACGCCGCCGTCTACCTCTGCTCCGACTGGGCAGCCCACGTCACCGGCGAAATCCACTACGTTGATAGCGGCTACAACATCATGGCGGCTCCCGACCCCCAAGCCCTCAAAGCCGCCAAAGCAGGCTAAACCGGTAGGGTGATACAATCGGCGCGGGAAAAGACGAACAGCCCCGCAACATGATATACAATAAGGGCGCGGACCTCCGCGCTCTTATTATTCAAAAAGCAAATACACCGGACTTCATCCATTCTTCATCCTACATACCATTCCAAAATTATGTTCAAACGCTCCTCCCCCCCCTCCCCCCAACCCTCCGC
>DYNS01000448.1 GCA_020720965.1 Anaerolinea sp.
GCAGGTCTCACCCTGCAAGTGGACGGACTCTCCGGCGAGCCCTGGCAATCCACCGCTGCCACCCTGCTCGGCTTGTTCGCCCGCCTGCTCACCTCCGAAGCCGAACTGGAAAGCCTCACCGCCGCCCTCATCGAGACTCAAGACCGCCTGGTCGCCCTCTACGACCTCAGCAACGCCACCCGCCGCACCCTGGAAATCCCCACCCTGCTAGATTTGCTCCTGCGAGAAACATCCCGGCTCTTACAGGTCGGCAGCGCCTTTGCCGCCCTCACCAAACCCGGTCAGCGCTCCATCATCCGGCAATATGGCGAAAACCCGCTGCCAGAAGCCCAAATTTACGCCGCCCTCAGCCTCTATCAGCGCAACCCGCAGCAGCACACCCTCCAAAACGCCGATACCCTGCCCACAGCCCTGCAAAACGTGACGATGGTCTCCATCCCCGTCCATGATGGAACTTTTGCGGCGTTGGGGGTTCGCAGCCAACGCGAAAGCCTGACCGCCCCCGACATCAAACTCATCAAAGCCCTTGCCCAACAAACCGGCGCCCAATTGGAAAACGCCCTGCTGGTACAAGAAGCCCTGGCACGCACCCGCCTGGAAACAGAAATGGACCTCGCCAGAAAAGTGCAAATGGCGCTCCTGCCCCAAAGCATCCCCACTCCGCCAGGCTTAGACCTGTACGCCACCTCCAGCCCCGCGCTGGAAGTCGGCGGCGATTTTTTTGATGTCGTCTCCGCCCCCCAAGACTCCTTTACCTTTCTGCTTGGCGATGTGACCGGAAAAGGGATGCCCGCCGCCCTGCTCATGACGATGACCCGCACCGTAGCCCACTCCGCCGCCCACAAAATGCCCTTCAATGCCCCGCACCAACTGATGAAGCGCCTGAATGATGACCTGCTGGAAGATTTCTCCACTGTTGGGATGTTCACCACCGCCTTTGTAGGGGTCTTCAACCCCCTCACCCGCAGCCTGTCTTACTGCAACGCCGGGCAGAGTCCCATCCTGTACCTCCCCGCCGCCGGGCAGCCGATTCTTCTGGAGGCGCAAGACATCCCGGTTGGCATCTTCAGCGAGTACGCATTTACTTCCTACACCATGGCGCTTTCAGCGGGAGACATTCTTATCGCAGCATCAGACGGCTTTCCCGAAAGTCGCAGCCAGACCGGAGAAATGTTTGGGTACGAGAGAATGAAGACGATTCTGCAAGAAAACCGCATCGCCAGCGCTCGCCAAATGGTAGATGCGCTTTTTTCAGCAGTCAATCAATTTTCCAACGGTCATCCGCAGGACGATGACCGCACCATCATCGCCATCAAGATTCTATAACCATGCAAATCACCATCCAATCCACCTACGAGTCTGTCCGTTCTGCGGATGAAGCCCTACGCGCCCTGTTGAGCCAGGCGGGCGTTTCCGAATCTCTGAGCGCGGCTTGCGAATTGGCAGTGCACGAACTGCTCACCAACCTGGTAGACCACGCCTACACGGGCGACCCGACAGGCAAAGTGGAAGTCGAAATGACGGTAACGGAGCAGAGCCTGAGGGTGCAAACCCGCGACACCGGCATTCCCCCCAACCTGGACCTCTACAACATCTCCATGCCCAACCCAGAAGACCTGGCAGAAGGCGGTTACGGGCTGGCGATTATCCTGACTCTGATGGACGAAGTTTCTTACCAGACCCAAAACGGTCAGAATCTTTGGCATTTGGTAAAGAAATTCTAACTTTTTCGGGCTCTGCCCCAACACAATCTTTTTTTCTCTTCCCCTGTCTCAAAAGCGAGGTTCTCATGCCACTCCAAATCCACTCCATCGAACACATCATCCGCATCGTTGCCATCAAACTCACCGGCAGATTCGACGCCTTTGAAGCGCCAAAAGTGCGGGTATTGGTGGACGAAAACCTGAACAAAAACATCTGCCACCTGGTTTTCGACCTGTCGGAGGTGGAAATGCTTGACTCGGCAGGCTTGGCGGTCATGGTCAGCGCCCTGAACCTGACCGCCGTCGCCGCCCAGAACTTCCTGAAGGAACTCCAGGCCAAGTAGCGCGCGAGCCCGTCGTATCCGTGCGCACCGCTCGCGGATACGACGGGCTTTAGAGTGCGGTCGCCCCAGGAATTCCTTGACAGCGGCCCGGGGGATCGGCTAGGTTTCGGCCTCCGCTCCGGGTGAAAAGGATTTTTG
>DYNS01000449.1 GCA_020720965.1 Anaerolinea sp.
TGCTCGTATGTGTTGTTTTAGTGCATTGAGAAAATCTTCAACGCTCAATCCACACCCATCCCCACTGTGGGCGCGGTCCTCACCCTGGAAGATATTACCCACCTGAAAATGCTCGACCGCCTAAAGAGCGACTTCATCCACACCATTTCACACGACCTGCGCTCTCCGCTTACCGCCATTATGGGGTATGTGGAACTGTTGGAAAGGGTTGGACCCCTCAACGACCAGCAAAAACAATTTGTCCGGCACGTCCAAAACAGCGCCCAAAACATCACCAGTCTGGTAAACGACCTGCTGGACTTGGGCAGAATCGAAGCCGGGTTCGACACCCGCCGCGATGAAACCTCCCTGGATGCCATCGTCCGCTATACCCTGGATAACCTGGAGCAGCAGATAAAAGACAAAAAACTAAACCTGCTCTTGCAAATAGAGCCGGGCTTGCCTACCCTGCGCGGCAACCCCATTCGCCTGCGGCAGATGGTGGATAACCTGCTCGTCAACGCCGTTAAATACACCCCGGAACACGGCGAAATTCGGGTTGAATTACGCAGCGAAGGACCCCAAATTATTTTTGAAGTCCAGGATACCGGCGTAGGCATCCCCATCACCGACCAGCCCCACATTTTCGAGAAGTTCTACCGCGCCAGCAACGCCCCCAAAGGCACACCCGGAACCGGGCTTGGGCTGGCAATTGTCAAGTCGATTGTGGAAGCGCACGAGGGGCGCATCTGGCTGGATTCTGTAGTTGGCAAAGGGACAAAGTTTATTGTGGTACTGCCGGTCTTCGCCGCTCTGCTCGTCCCAGCCGCTTGACCCCCTTTCTGGTGCAAAAAAACGCCCCCAAGCAAGTGGCTTGGGGGCGTTTTTCTTATTCTTCCTCGCCGGATGTGCCAGCCTGGTGTATTTCTATCACTTCGCCGTGATAATCTACCCGCACCTTGAAGCCCGTCATCCCCAAATAGGTTCTCATCTCTTCGGGAATCCCAACCTGAAAGAGAGTTTCAAACTGCTGGTCTATATTCCGCAGCTGATTCTCCATCACCGCTTTGCTAAACAGGTCATCTGCGCCCAATAGTTTGGCGGCTTCGGCGCTGAGCAGGCTTTCGTTTCCGGCAATCATCTTTTTTATCTCTGCCAACACCTGCCGGTCAATCTTTTCGGCTGGGATGTGAATGTGAAACCCGGCATCGTTGAGGATGTATGCCGCCTCCGCGCCAATAAAACCCGGCGTAAGCGGTTGGTCGGCTTCATCAAAGACAAGACCGGCGAAAAGGGCGTGGGCTGCCATTGTTATTGCTGTCTTCCTTCCACAATTGCCAACAGGACGGCGGCTGCCAACCCCAGGCGCGGGTCCAGCCTTTGGGCGGTATCCATGCCAAAGTCTATGTCCATTTCGTAGCGGAAGAGGTTGAAGCGTTGTTTGTAATCGGCGACACGCTCCGCGCCCAGGGTCAGGTCGTAGTTTTGGGGTAGTAAACTGCCCAGGAACAGGCGGCGCAAGAGGGCGAGAGTCATGTTATCTTCAAAAAGCAGACCCAGCACTTCATCATTCTGCCCCAACACTTCCCATTCGTCCCGCAGGATGGATTTTAGCCCCCGGCGGCGGAGTGCGCCAATCTTCTGCCCGGTGAGGGGGTCGCTGACATCGTAGGCGGCGGAGAAGTCTATAATTTGGCGGGCTTTAATGTGTAGCACTTCCTGGGTTTTCTGTTCGTCCGCAAAGATGCGAATGTCCTCGCGCAGTTTGAACATTTTCTGCTCGCTGAACAGGGCAAGAGCGCCATCCGGCGCATAAAAGCGGAGTTTGCCGGTAAGCGCAAAGACCTGGCGTTTAAGAAGGTATTGTTTGTATTGAAAGATGGGGTTCATGTCTCTCCTGAGAATGGGCATTACAAGGTTTGGATGGAAAATACCGGTACGCTGCTGATGTGTACAGCTGTGCCTGTGCCGGGTTCGTAAATCTGACGGTTACCCTCTGGCACTTGCGGGGTCGTCCAGCGATAAAGCCATTTCGCGTCTTCGTTGTTCAGGTTAATGCAACCATGACTGTGCGGCACGCCAAAATCGTTGTGCCAGTAGGTTCCGTGAAAAGAAACGCCATTGTTGTTGATGTAGCAAGCCCAGGGAACGCCGGGCAGGTCGTACCCGCTGCCGCTGCCGCCCACCATG
>DYNS01000450.1 GCA_020720965.1 Anaerolinea sp.
TTGCGGCGCGGAAGGGGGCAAGTTCAATCTGGTCGAGGCGGGCGCGGTCATGCGGCACGAGCGGCAGGTCTACATGAGAATCCACGCTGGTATCGCCGTGACCTGGGAAGTGCTTGCCAAATGCCAGCACGCCACTTTCCTGCAAGCCCTGAGCGTAGGCTAACCCATATTCCACAACTTTGGCGGGGTCTGGGCTAAACGAGCGGATGCCAATAATGGGGTTAATGGGGTTGTTGTTCACATCCAAATCGGGGGCAAAATCCACGTTGATGCCGACAGCCAGCATTTCCTTTGCCATTGCCGCCGCCATGTTGCGCGCGTTTTGCGGGTCGCCGCTGGCGGTCAGCGCCATCGCGGAGGGGAATTCGGTGAAGCCTTTGTCTTCGGTCAGGCGGGCGACAGTTCCGCCTTCCTGATCAATGGCGATGAACAAGCCAGGGCTGCCGCTTTCGCGGGCGATTTGTTGCAGTTCGTTGGTCAGCGCGGCAACTTGCGCGGGAGATTCAACATTGCGGGCGAAAAAAATCACGCCGCCGACGTGTTGTTCGGTAATTACGCGGCGCAGGTCGTTCTCCAGGGTTGTGCCGTCAAAGCCAATCATCATCACCTGCCCGATTTTTTGTTCGAGGGTCATGTTTTTTTCAGAGGGTGTTGGGGACATGGGGTTTGCCTAAGGTGGCAACCCGCTCCAAGGGTTGGGAACAGGCTGCGGGGAGAATAAGAAGTGATAAGAGCAAAAAAAAGAGAGTCGAGTTATCCTCCCCCAAATCCAATCTTTCGACTTGGGGGAGGGGTGAATCAGAGACGAAATTTAGCGCAGGGTGTAACTTTCTGCGGCGGCGGGAACGTAGGAAGCGTCAGCCCACATATAATAGAAGAGGGGCGGATACATGACGTTGTACGCGGGGTTGCCAGCCAATTGCATGAGGCTGGTGGAGGTGAAATAGTTCAGGTCGTAGTTGGGCGGCTGGGGATAAGGATAGACGGTGTGGAAAGAGCCGTCGCCAGTCGCGGAGACTTTCAGGTCGCCTTCCAGCAGTTGAATGGCGATGTAGAGATCGGTCTGGTTGTTCTTGTAGACCGGGTCGCTCAGGTCGCGCCAGCCGCTGATGCGCGTATCTTTGTTGACTACATCGGTGGCGTAGCGTTCATAGAGCGCCAGAACAGGCAATTGGTCATTGACCAGCAGCGCCAGAGTCTGAATGGCGGGTTTCTGCGCTTCGATCTCAAAGCCAGAGGATGCTTCTTTGAGCAGGTCGGGGATGAAAACATCCTTGCCTTCCACCGTTTGGTTCCAAGAGAAGCCCATGCCGGGGTTGTTGTCGGTGGCTTCTGGCACGTTGCGCGGCGCGGTCAGATAATAGTTGAAGGAGGTGTGGGGGTGGGGCGGGTTGTAGTAGATGCTCAGATCAACCAAAATTTGATACTTGCCTTCTTTTTGAACTGTGGGACGCTCGGAGGAGGGATAGCCGCGCACCACTGCGTCAATGCCAAACGCCTGTAATTGCTGGGCGGCATTTTCGGCAGAGGAAAGCCAGTCCAGGTAATCAGCGGGGACGGAGAGTTCCACGGCGAAGGGTTCGCCCGTGTCGGTCAGCCATTTGCCGTCGGCGCCCTTGCTAAAGCCAACACTGGTGAGCAGTTCTTCGGCTTTGGCGAGGTCGAGCGCGTAGGGGTTGAGTTTGGCGATGGTTTCTTCGGTCAGCCAGGCGGGAACTTGTAAATCGGTAAAGCCGACCACATATTCCACACCCTTGCCGGCTTCGCCCATCGAGACGGTTGCGTTTTCGGCGCGGTCAATAATATAAGCAAAAGCCTGACGAACTTCCTTCTTGGCGATGGGCGCGTAGGCTTGGTTGAACCAAAGTCCGGGACCCGTTCCTGTGGGTCCGCTGATGATGGTTAGGTTGGGCATGGACTTGATGGCTTCGACATCCGAAGGGGTGTAGGCATGGGTGCTGTAATCTACATCGTTGGCAAGCACATACGGCAGGGAGACAGCGGTTTCGCCGTAGTACACCAGCATTTTTTGAATGTCAATTTTTTCAGCGTTGTAGCCCATGTCGTTCTTGAGCAGTTCCATTTGCGCTTCGGTGATGGAGGCGGGGTCAATGATGAAGGGACCGTAGGCAACGATGGTCTCAGGTTTGAAGGCGTACAGGTCATCCA
>DYNS01000451.1 GCA_020720965.1 Anaerolinea sp.
GTTCGGGGTGATGGCTTTTTCTATCGCCCCGGCATCGCCGTAGGGAACGGTGACAAAGCCGGGGGTGAAGGGACCAAAATCATCCCGGTAAAGCGGCTCAGTGCTGAAAGAGATGATGGTCGTAGTGCGTCCGTGAAAATTCCCGCTGACGGTAATAATCTCCGCCTGATGGCGAGGCACACCCTTTACGCGGTACGCCCACTTACGCGCCAGTTTAATGGCAGTTTCCACCGCTTCTGCGCCGGAGTTCATGGGCAAAGACATTTCGTAGCCGCTAAATTCTGCTAATTCCTTATAAAACAAGGGCAATTGGTCGTTGCGGAAGGCGCGGGAGGTGAGGGTCACTTTGTGCGCCTGCTCCAACATGGCATGGAGAATGCGTGGGTGAACATGCCCCTGGTTGACGGCGGAGTAGGCGGAAAGACAATCGAGATAGCGGTTGCCTTCCACGTCGTACACCCACACGCCTTCGGCTTTTTCAATGACAACATCCAGCGGGTGATAGTTATGCGCTCCGTACTGCTCTTCTATGGCAATAAATTCCTGCGTGTTCATGGTTTTCCTTTAGAGAGAAAAATAGATTCGGCTCGCCCCGAGCGCCACGCAGTCGAGAGGCGGAAAAAACAAATGAGAAGGTGAATCCCTAAGCCACCCCAAACAACCTTGCCAAAACGGCTTTTTGGGCGTGCAAGCGGTTGTGCGCCTGCGGGAAAATGACCGAGTGCGGACCGTCCGCCACGTCATCGGTCAGTTCGTGGTTGCGATGCGCGGGCAGGCAGTGCATCACAATCGCATCCTTATCGGCTTCGCGCACCAGGTCGGCGTTGACCTGATAGGGCGGGAAGACGGCTTCGCGTTTGGCAGTTTCTTCTTCCTGCCCCATGCTCGTCCAGGTGTCGGTGTAGATAACGTGGGCGTCCTTGACTGCTTCGTGCGGGTCGCGCAGGTAGGAAATCTGCGCGCCCGATTGAGCCGCCAGGTTTGCGCCAATTTCCTGCGCCAGAGCGGGCATGTCGTAGCCTTCCGGGTTGGCAATGCGGAAGTTCGCGCCGAGCATGACGGCAATGTGCATGAGCGAGACGGCGACATTGTTGCCATCGCCCACATAAGTCACGGTGAGACCTTTGAGATTGCCGAATTTTTCCTGAATGGTGAGGGCATCTGCCATTGCCTGGCAGGGGTGGCTATAGTCACTGAGTCCGTTAATCACCGGCACGGAAGACCATTTTGCCAGTTCCACAATATGAGCATGGTCAAAGACCCGCGCCATCATGCCGTGAACGTAGCCAGAAAGCACCCGCGAGATGTCGGAGATGGCTTCGCGCTTGCCCAAACCGATTTCGCTGGGGGAAAGGTAGAGCGCATCTCCGCCCATGTGCCGCATCGCCATATCAAAAGAGACGCGAGTCCGCAGGCTGGGCTTTTGAAAAATGAGAGCAAGCACCTTGCCCTTAAACAGGGGAGAGTTGCCCCCGGCAAAGTATTCCTGCTTCAGCCGCACCGCCAGGTTCAGCATATCCTGAATTTCTGCGGGGGAGTAATCGGATACATCGAGAAAATGGTTCATACAGTCTCCTTGGACAGTAGGTGGTGACAGTGGGCAGTGATAGTGGGTAGTGACAGTGGACAAACTCGCTTACCACTTCTCACTTTCCACTCATTCTCACTTTCCACTTTTTCTTTGCAAAAATTGTATCATGCCGCCTTTACGCGCCGAGGATGGGCGGTGTCACCTTTTTGGGCGGATGTTTATCCTTGTAAAGAAATTCGCGTCAAAATGGCATAAAACGCTCAATTTGCACAAAATTTGGTACAATGACCCGCCTCTTTGCCCCACAAGATACCCAAAAAACAATACCATTGGCAGTTCCCTGTTTCCCGTCCCGAAACAGGTTTTGTCTTTTTATACCCTTTCGTCAGAGGAGAATGAAGGAGTTATGCAAAGCAAACCCATCAAGCCAATCCTGTTCCTCGCCGCCGCCGCGCTGATGATACTGGCAGCCTCGCTTGCCTACGTCAGCGAGACGCAAGCGGCTGCCGCCCCGCCCCAAAGTGCGGCAACCCCCACCCCCCAGGCATCCAACGCCGACCACTCGCAGTTTGAAATTTTGCAACAAGACTTTCAGACCGGTCCCGAAGTCACCGCTGCCTGCCTCACCTGCCACAC
>DYNS01000120.1 GCA_020720965.1 Anaerolinea sp.
CCCCCGAACCCCTCCCCCCTCCCCCCGCAGAAAACAATCCGGAACCAGGTGCCCGGCACTTTCGGTCACTCAAAGACCTGATAGATTTTGCCTCCGTCAAAGAAATTGCCAAAGGAATGCACCAAACCGGCGATTCTGGGATTGCCGAAGCCCTGCCCTACCCCTTTTTGGCGCTGGTAGGGCAGCCAGAAATGAAACTCGCCCTGCTCTTGGGGCTGGTAAACCCCGCCATCGGCGGCATCCTGCTCATCGGTCCACGCGGAACCGGAAAAACCACCGCCGTCCGCTCCCTGCTAGACCTGCTGCCGATGATTCAACGCTCCACCTGCTACTACGGCTGCCAGCCAGAAGACGTGGAAACCGGCGGCATAGACTCGGTTTGCCCGGAATGCGCCGTAAAATACGGCGAGGGCAAACCCCTCACCGCCGCCGACCGGGTGCGCCTGGTGGAACTGCCCCTCAACGCCCGGCTGGAAGACGTTGTCGGTGGGTTGGATGAACGCGCCGCCCTGCACGAGCGCATGAGAATTCGGCGCGGCATTTTGGCGCAAGCCGACAAAAACCTGCTCTACATTGACGAAATTAACCTACTGGCAGACGACATTATGGATGCCATCTTAGACGCCGCCGCCCAGGGAACCTACACCGTGCGGCGCGGCGCAATCTCCGCCACCTACCGCGCCCGCTTCCTCCTGGTCGGCTCCATGAACCCGGAGGAGGGCAAACTGCGCCCCCAAATTTTGGACCGTTTTGGTCTAAGGGTGGTGGTGCGCGGGTTAGAAAACGCCGCCGAAAGGCTGGAAGCCTACCGGCGGGTACGAACTTACCTGGGCAACCCCCGCGCCCTCATCCAACTCTACGCCGAGGAACTTGCCGAAGCCAGAGAAGAGATTCAATCCGCCCGCGCCCTGCTCAGGCGGGTACAAATCCCCGATTCGCTGGCAACCCGCGCCATAGAACTGATTCAACAAATGGGAATCGACTCGCTCCGCGCCGAAATTACCTGGTTCGAGGCGGCTCGCGCCCACGCCGCCGCCGATGGGCGCGAAACCGTCTCCCCGGCAGACCTGGCGGCGGTGGCTTCCATGTCCCTGCGAATGCGCCGCTCCGACTTTATGAACGAATATTTTGGCAGCCGCGCCCAGGAAGAAGCCGAAGTGACCGAAGTAAGCCAAAAAATAAACCCAACCGCCCTGTGAAGAAACCCCTCGCCCTCCTCCTGCTGCTCAACCTGTTGGTTGGTCTTCTCACCTTTCGCAATTACGGCTTATCCTGGGATGAGCCGCTTTTTTACGACTACGCCAACTCCATTTGGCAAGCATACACCCCCGCCGCCTGGCAGCCCGGCTTCGACTTTGAGCAAATCTATGGGCGCAGCCCCCAAGACCACAAAATTTACGGACCCGCCTACCTGCTCCTGGCGCGTCCCATTCAGCAAGCCCTGGCAGGGTTGGCAGGGCTAAACTTGTCAGATTCCTGGCATTGGGTCAACTTTCTCACCTTTCAGGTGGGGTTGGCGGGGTTTTATCGGCTGGCAAGGCGCTGGCTAAACCCCTGGGTGGCAGTCGCCGCCGCCGCTTTTTGGGGCTGGCAGCCCGTATTTTGGGGGCACGCCTTCATCAACCCCAAAGACATCCCCTTTATGGTTTTCTTTTGGTGGGCGCTCACCCTGGGTTTGGAATGGGTGGACAGCCTGCCGGATGCCGGAAACAGGAATCGGTGGCGGTTTTGGGCGGCGGCGGCGACTTTGGGCGCGGCATCCGCCATTCGGGTTATCGGACCTTTGGCGGGAGTCATCGTCCTGGTTTACTTCCTGCACCAAAGAAAAGAGCGAACCCTGCCCGCCCTGCTGGGCTACGCCGCCCTGGCAGCCCTGGCGATGCTGGCGCTGTGGCCCTACCTGTGGGCAAACCCGCTGGAACGCCTTTTGGGGGTTCTCAAACACATGTCCGACAACCCCACCGAGTTGGCGGTGCTGTTTTTGGGGCAAATTTTTAGGGCAAACGAAATGCCGCGCCGTTACCTGCCCCAAATGCTGGCGCTCACCCTCACCGAGCCGACCTGGTTTTTGGCGACGGCAGGGCTGGCGGCGCTGGCATGGCGCAAATTTGCGGCAAAAAGCGCGGCTTGGGTTCTACTCCTCATCCCCGCCGCCCTGCTTGCCTACACGACCCTCAGCACTCCCGCCATGTACGATGGCTTTCGGCACTTCTTCTTTTTAACGCCGCCCTTCTTTTTGCTGGCAGGGTTTGCCTTGCAGTGGCTATACGATATTTTTCCACGAAAAATATGGCTCCCCCTCGTTCTCGCCCTGCTTTTGCCGGGGATTGGGGGCATTGTGCGCTTACACCCCTACGAATATGCTTATTACAATCAGTTTGCGGGTGGGGTGGGCGGCGCGTTTCGGGTGTACGAAACGGAATATTGGCTCACCTGTTACCGCGAGGCGGTAGAATGGGTGCAAACGAATGAACCCGACTCCACCCTGTATGTGCAGCGCGAACTGGAACTTGCCGCCTACTACGCAGACGGCTTGCGCCTGCTGGATTTGCAAACCGCCCCCGCCGACTCGCTGCGCCCCGGCGACCTGCTGCTGATGCACACCCGCGCCAACCTGGATACCCGCTCCATTTACCGCAAACTGCCCCTCCTCGCCGCCATTGGGCGGGAGGGTGCCGATTTTTGCCTCATCAAACGAAAGGAATAACGCGCTCCATGCGTACCCCGCCATACCGCATCGTCACCCCCCAACTCGTCATCCGCTGTTACCGCCCGGCAGATGCACCTCTCCTTGCCGCCTCCGTTACCGAAAGCCTGGAACACCTCCTGCCCTGGATGCCCTGGGCAGCCGCCGAACCCGAAACCCTGGAAACCAAAATAGAACGCCTGCGCCGCTTCCGCGCCCATTTTGACCTGGAACAGGACTATGTGTACGGCATCTTCAACCCGCAGGAAAACCGCCTGCTGGGTGGGGCGGGGCTGCACACCCGCATTGGTCATAATGCCCTGGAAATTGGCTACTGGATTCATCAGGATTTCATCAATCGCGGCTACGCCACCGAAACATCCGCCGCCCTCACCAAAGCCGCCTTTCGGGTTGCCGGGGCAGAGCGGGTAGAGATTCACTGCGCCGCCCAAAACGTGCGCTCCGCCGCCGTGCCGCGCAAACTGGGCTACACCCACGAAGCCACCCTTGCCCGCCGCAGTTTTGCCAACGGACAATACACCGACCAAATGGTCTGGACTCTCTTTGTGGAAAGCTACCCCTCCACCCCCGCCGCCCAATTGGAAATTGCCGCCTACGATGCGGCGGAAAGGCGCATTACATGCTGAATCATCGCCAAAGAATGGAAGTCACCCTCGCCGGGCAAACCCCAGACCGCCCCCCGGTCGCCCTCTGGCGGCACTTCCCGCTGGACGACCAAAGCCCCGAAACCCTGGCAGCCGCCACCCTGCAATGGCAAAAAAATTACGACTGGGACTTCGTAAAAGTCACGCCTGCCTCCTCCTTCTGCCTTAAAGACTGGGGCGCAGAAGATGCGTGGGCAGGCTCGCCAGACGGGACCCGGCTCTACACCCGTCACGCCATCACCGAGCCAAAAGACTGGCTGCGCCTGACCCTGCTAGATGTGGACTCCCCGCACCTTGCCAGCCAGTTAAAATGCCTTTCCCTGCTCCAAACCGAACTCCCCGCAGAAGTACCCCTCGTCCAAACCGTATACTCGCCTCTGGCGCAAGCCCGTCACCTGGCGGGAGAAGAAACTCTGCTGGCGCACCTGCGCCTCTACCCGGATTACGTCTGGCGCGGGTTGGAAACGATAATGGAAACCACCCGCCGCTTCGTCCGCGCCGCCCGCACCTTGGGCATAGACGGAATCTTCTATGCCGTTCAGCACGCCCAGGCGCACCTGCTCACCCGCGCCGAGTTTAGAGAATTCGGCGAAGCCTTTGACCTGCAAATTTTAGAAGCCGCCCGCGCCCTGTGGCTCAACATCCTGCACCTGCACGGAACCAACACCTACTTCGACCAGGTTGCCGCCTACCCGGTTGCCCTGCTCAACTGGCATGACCGCGAAACCGCCCCCAGCCTGGCAGAAGCCCAAACCCGCTTTCGGGGCGGGGTGACAGGCGGGTTAAACCGCGACACCCTGGCAAACGGCAGCCCGCAAGAAATTTATGCACAGGCAGCAGAAGCCTTGCAACAAACCGGCGGAAACCGCTTCGTACTCGGCACGGGCTGCGTCATCTCCATTCAGACCCCGCACAGCAACCTGCTCGCCGCCCGCACCGCCCTGGAGGTGCAGCCATGAGCCTGAGAGTTATCGCCGGAAAAGCCAAAGGGCGCAGGTTAAAAACCGTCCCTGGCGACACAACCAGACCAGTGACGGATATGGTCAAAGAAGCCTTGTTCAACATCCTGGGCGGGGACGTGGTAGAAACTGCCTGGTGGGATGTCTTCGGCGGCACAGGCGCTATCGGCATAGAAGCCCTCAGCCGGGGCGCGGCATTCGTCCGCTTCTGCGACTTGAATCGCCTTCCGGTGGAAACCATTCGAGACAATGTAAAAACTTGCGGGTTTGAAGAGCAAACCGAAATCCGCCGCGCCGATGCTTTTGCCCTGCTCAAAGCCGCGCCAGAAAAACGCTTCGACTTCATCTACATCGCTCCGCCCCAATACAAAGGCATGTGGGCAGAAGCCCTAAAACTATTGGACGAAACCCCCCAATGGCTGGCAGAAAACGGCACAGCCATTGTGCAAATTCACCCCAGGGAATACCTTAACGTGGAACTGCAAAACCTGGTAAAAACCGAAGAACGCAAATACGGCAGCACCCTGTTGCTTTTTTATGAAAAAACCCCTTACCTGGAGAATACCCATGACCTTTCCCTCCCTGCAAAACCACCAATACCTTAACCTGGAAACCTTCCGCAAAAGCGGCGTGGGCGTAAAAACCCCGGTCTGGTTCACCAGTCAGGGCAGCGACCTATACGTCTGGACTCAGGCGGACTCTGGCAAAGCCAAACGCATTCGCAACAACGGCAAGGTCAACCTCGCCCCCTGCAAAGCGGATGGAACCCTGCTGGGCGACTGGCAAAGCGCCCGCGCCACCCAGGATACCTCCGCCGAAGCCAAAGCCCTGGTTCACCAACTGATGAAGCAAAAATACGGCTTGGGTTACAGTTTCTTCCGTTTGTTGGGCTGGTTCCGCCAAGCGGACTATGCCATTTTACGCATCTCCCCCGCCCCCTCGGGCGAGGGCTAAACACTCGCACACTCGCAGAAAGGCTCTTTAGAAACATGGCACACAATACCCCCCTCTCTTACCGCAACCTGGTTATTTACGAAGTGTACGTCCGCAATCATGGCAAAAACGGCACCTTTGAAGAAGTGGAAGCCGACCTGGAACGCCTGCGCGATATGGGCGTGGATGTGGTCTGGTTTATGCCCATTCACCCCATTGGGCAGTTGAACAAAAAAGGCAGCCTGGGCTGCCCCTACTCCATTCAGGACTATCGCGGCGTAAACCCGGAATATGGAACCCGCGAAGACTTTGCCCGCTTCATTCAAAAAGCGCACAGCCTGGGCTTAAAGGTGATGATAGACGTTGTTTATAACCACACAGCCCACGACTCGGTTTTGGTGGCAGAACACCCGGAATATTTTCATCAGGATGCCGAAGGCAAACCGATGACAACCGTCCCCGACTGGTCGGATGTGATTGACCTGAAGCACCCTCACCCAGGGCTGACCGAATACCTGGTGGAAACCCTTAAGGGCTGGGCGCAGTTCGGGGTGGATGGCTTCCGCTGTGACGTTGCCTCTCTCCTGCCCCAGGAATTTTGGCTCACCGCCCGCGCCGAAGTGGAGAAGGTGAAGCCGGGAGTCATCTGGCTGGCAGAATCGGTTCATGCCGCCTTTGTGGAACATCGCCGCGCCAACGGGCTTTCCGGGCTTTCGGATAGCGAGATTTACGCCGCCTTCGACCTGACCTACGACTACGACATTTGGCCCATTTACCAGGCTGCCGTCATGGGGCAGGAACCGGTAAGCCGCTACCTGGAAATGCTCCGCTTTCAGGATGCCATCTACCCACAAAACTACGTCAAAATGCGCTGTGTGGAAAACCACGACCAAAAACGCATTATGAGCCTCGCCCCCACCCGCGAGCAAGCCCTGGCGTGGACGGCTTTTTCCGCCTTTCAGCGGGGGGCATGGCTCTTGTACGGCGGACAAGAATCCGCCGAGACGCATACCCCCTCCCTCTTCGATGTGGATAAAGTCCGTTGGGGCGGGTACGAACTTCAGGGATTCCTCTCCCGCCTGGCGCAAATCAAAAAGAACCCGGCGCTGCAAGAAAACCAGATGCTCTTCCTCAATGCCGAACCCACCCTGCAAGCCGCCTGGAACGGGCAAGGCGCGGGTTTGTATGGCATCTTTAACGTGCGCGGTGCGGAGGGGCAAACCCCAACCCAACTGCCAGATGGCGACTACCTCGACCTGCTCAGCCAGGAGCGAATCCCGGTACGCGGCGGCAAAGCGCCCGCCCCCCAAACTGCCTTCATCTTGCAAACCGAGGCATACCTTAACCTGCAACCGCTGCGCCTGGCGCTGATAGATTAGCCCCAACCGCCGGGAAGCCAGACTTCCCGGCGGTTTTATACAACCTTATGAGACGCTACCTCTACTTCACCGTTTTCTTCTCCGGCATGACCACCCTCGCCGCCGAGTTTGGCGCTTCGCGCTTGCTGCAAACCGTATACGGCTCCAGCAACCTGGTTTGGGCAAGCATCATCGGGCTTATTTTGGTCTATTTTGCCATTGGCTACCGCCTGGGCGGCAACTGGGCAGACCGCTCTCCACAGCCGCGCACCCTCTTTCGCATTTTAGCCATTGGCGCGTTTAGCCTCGGGGTCGTCCCCTTCGTTGCCCAACCGGTTTTGCGGGGGGCTGCCCTGGCTTTTGACAAATTGCAGTTAGATGCCGCCTTTGGCGCATTCGCCGCCACTCTCGTCCTCTTCAGCATCCCCATCACATTGCTGGCAGTCACCTCCCCTTTTGTCATCCGCCTGCTCATGGAAGACCCCGCCCGTGCCGGGAACATCGCCGGGGATGTGTACGCCCTCTCCACCTTTGGCTCTGTTTTGGGAGCGTTCTTACCCACCCTTGTCCTGTTCTCGTTGCTGGGGGTTACGCTGACCTTTGTGGTTTTTAGCGGCGGCTTGCTGTTGGTTGCCCTGTGGGGGCTGTGGCGCAGCGCTCCCGGCAAAACAACCGCGCCCTGGCTGCTTCTCCCCTTTGCTCTGCTCGCCCTCGCCGCCCTCAACGACTACCGCATTAAAGCCACCCCTGGGCAAATTTACGAAACCGAATCGGCATACAACTACATAGAAGTATTGGCAAACGGCGAAACCCATTACCTGCGCCTCAACGAGGGGCAAGGCATTCACTCGGAATATCACCCCACCGAACTGTACTACGCCGGTCCCTGGGAGCAGTTCTCGGTGGCACCTCTCTTCAACGCCCCACCCTTCCAAACCAGCCAGGTGCAGCGAATGGCAATTGTCGGCTTGGCGGCAGGCACAGCCGCCCGGCAAGCAACCGCCATCTACGGCGAAATCCCCATAGACGGCTGGGAAATTGACCCCGCCATCATTCGAGTTGGGCAGCAATACTTCGGCATGACCATGCCCAACCTCAACATCTACGCCGCCGATGGGCGCTGGGGGCTGGAACATAGCCCGTACCGCTACGACATCATCGCCATAGACGCTTACCGCCCGCCCTACATCCCCCCCCATTTAACCACCCGCGAATTCTTCGCCATCTGCGCCGAACACCTTACCGAAGACGGCGTTCTCGTCATCAACATTGGGCGCGCCCCCGGCGACCGGCGGCTGATTAACGACCTCGCCGCAACCGTGCAAACCTCCCTGCCCTCGGTGCATGTCATGGACATCCCCAACACCTTCAACTCCATGCTCTTTGCCACCCGCCAACCCACCCAACCCCAAAACCTGGCAACCAACCTATACACCCTGCGCGAACAAAACGCCGCCAACGCCTGTGCCGGTGACGACCGCCGCATTCACGCATCCCATCAGAGCGCTGAAGGCCTTGAGCCCGAAATATCGCGCGATGAGGAAA
>DYNS01000452.1 GCA_020720965.1 Anaerolinea sp.
CCCCTCCGCCCCCGCCTGGCAAACCTGGAACTACTCCTGCGCCTTTGCCAGCGGCGGCAGTACCCTCACCTTTGTAATGACCTGGACCGACCGCAACCCCAACCGCAGCGGATTCAACATCCTGCGAAACGAAGAAATTGCCGCCAGTCTGCCCGCCGAAGCCGCCGCTTACACCGATGTCGCCTTTGTCGCCTCCGGGCAAAGCCTCACCTACGTTATCGAAGTCGTAAACGGCTCCGGCAAAGCCCGCAGCAGCGCCGTTACTGTGAGTTGCCAATGAACAAGCGGATGGAACTGATTCGCCTGCTGACGGCACGCCTGGAAAGGCTCTCGGTCGATTCGATTTGGGCGCGGCGCGCCAGCGGATTACGCCGCTCCCTCGTCAAAGCCCAGGAAGCCGAAGATGCCGGAAACACCTACCCGCCAGAGCATTTAGACGCGCTCATCGAACACAGTTTTTACATCCTGCGCAGCGCCGCGCGGGAAATCCCAGACGCGGAAGAAACCTGGCGCAAACTCCGCGCCCAACCGGAGAAAAAATGACCACCAACCCGCCCACCGCCCACCAACGCATCCCCGAACACACCCAGGACGAAGCCTGGATTCGAGCCTTTCTACATCGCGCCCAGGTGGGGCATCTTGCCCACAGCCAGGGCGAGCAGCCCTTTGTCACCCCGGTCAACTACTGGTTTGACGAAGCCAATCACCGAATCATCTTTCACGGCAGCCCGGTGGGCAAAATGCGCGAAAATCTGAAACAAAACCCCAACGCCTGCCTGGAAGTAAGCGAACACGGGCGCTTACTTCCCTCCAACACCGCCCTGGAATTTGGCATTCAATACCGCTCGGTGATGGTTTTCGGCACAGTCCAAAAACTGCAAGACGAAGAAGAACGCCGCGCGGCCCTCTACGCCCTGCTCGCCCGCCATTTTCCCCAATACACCCCCGGCAAAGAATACCGCCCCATCACCGCCCCGGAACTGGCTCGCACCGCCGTTTACGCCCTCCACATCCAACACTGGAGCGGAAAAGAAAACTGGAAAGACCAGGCAGAACAATCCGCCGAATGGGCTCCCCTGCCAGAACTCTCCCCCACCCCGGCAGAACCCACCCACCCAGACCTCTACAACCCCCGCCCCAGCCAAATTGTGATGTATTTTGCCCCCTGGTGTCCCGATTCCCGCCGGGCACAGCGCGTTTTGCAAGAAAACAACACCCCGCACCTGCCCATAGACATCGGCAAAGACAACCGCGCCCACCGATTCGTCGATTCCCTCACCCGCCGCGTGCGCGTACCAACCATCCTTTTCCCAGATGGCAGCCTGCTCATCGAACCCTCCAATGAAGCCCTGTGCCAAAAAATAAAATCCACCTCCCTATGAGCGACCTCTACAACCCGACTCCCTCCCAAATCGTCCTCTACGGCGTCACCTGGTGCGGAGACTGCCGCCGCGCCCGCCGCGTGCTGGCAAACCTCAACACCCCCTACCTGGACGTGGACATTGATGCCGACCCCGCTGCCGAAGCCTTTGTCCTGCAAATCAACAACGGCAACCGCAGCGTCCCCACCCTCCTCTTCCCAGACGGAACCCACCTCACCGAGCCGGGCGGCGAAGCCCTGCGCCAAAAAATTGCCAGCCTGTAAAAACTACCCTTCCGGGGCGCACCTTTGGGGCGGGAATGTGGTTAAATCAGCCCATGCAAACCCTCCTTCCCGCCCTGCAAAACGCCCTCGCCGCCCGTCAAAACCTGTTAGATGAAAAACACCAAAGCGCCCTGCGGCTCTTCAACGGCTTCTACGAAGGCGACCCTCACCTCGTCATAGACCTCTACGCCGATACAGCCCTGCTCTACAACTACGCCAACCCGCCCCTGCAAGGCTCCGCCTCCATCCGCACCGCCACCGACTACCTCCGCACCGCCCTGCCCTGGCTCAACGCCATCCTCGTCAAAACCCGGCACGGCAACCCCGAAGAAAAACGAGGCATCCTCATCTACGGGGGAAAACACGCCACCCGCATCATCGAAAACGGCGTGCGCTACGCCCTGGACCTGACCATGAATCAGGATGCGAGTTTCTACCTGGATACCCGTAACCTACGTCAGTGGGCAAGCCAAACCCTGGGGGGTAAAACCGTCCTCAACACTTTCGCCTACACC
>DYNS01000121.1 GCA_020720965.1 Anaerolinea sp.
CTCGCCCTGCAAGATGAAGATGAAACCGTGCGAGGCTCCGCCCTCGGCATTCTGCGCGAAACCGAAGACCCCCGCCTGCTCCCCCGCCTCCTCAACATCCTCGCCGCCGACCCTGCGCTGGTCTGCCGCGCCGCTGCCGCCGACACGCTGGGGCAGTTTATGCGCCTCGGTGAAGAAGGACAAATCCCCGCCCGTGACGCCCAAACCGTCCGCGCCGCCCTCCTCGCCGCCTGCCAAAGCCACGAACCCATGCTCGCCCGCCCCGCCCTCGCCTCCCTCGCCTACGCCACCGACCCGCAAGTGAGCGACCTTCTCGCCCAAGCCTTCGAGCGCCCGGACTCGCGCTGGCAAGAAACCGCCCTCCTCGCCGCCGCCCACTCCGCCGACTCGCGCTGGCAAGGTGAAGTCCTCGCCGCCCTCGGCAGCCCTAACGCCTCGGTGCGCCGCGCCGCCGCCGAAGCCGCCGGAGAGTTGGAACTAAAAACCGCCCGCCCAACCCTGCTGCAAATGTTGGAAGACGAAGAAGAAGACCCCGAAACCATCGCCGCCATCGTCTGGTCCCTCTCCCAAATTGGCGGTGAAGATGTCCGCACCTACTTGGAAACCCTCCTCGACCAAAGCGAAGATGACGACTTCATCACCCTGCTGGAAGATGCGCTGGACAACCTCGCCTTCACCGAAGACCTGGAAAAGTTCGACCTCCTCGCCATAGACGAAGAAGAACCCCCCGCCTAAGAACCCGCCCGCCTCGCCTGCCGCAGAGAAAAAATCTCTCTGCGGCTTTTTCTTTGCGCCAGAACCTCTCAATACCAAGTAAAATCACCCTGCCATGAACCTCCCCAGCCTGCTTACCGCCTTTGCCAACAACATTTTGCCCATTATGCTCATCAGCGGGGCGGCGTTTGCGGTGGGCAAAGCCCTGCAAATCGACTCGCGCTCAGTTGGCAGGCTCTCGTTTTACTTTTTTAGCCCGGTGCTGGTCTTCAACCTGCTCATCAGCAGCCCCCTGCCCCTTAAGCAAATTTTGCAAGCCGGGGCGCTCGCCCTCCTCATCAGCCTCCTTTCCGGCTTGGCAGCCTATTTGGTGGGAAAACTCCTGCGCTGGGAAACTCCCCTGCTCATCTCCGTCATGGTCACGGTCATGTTTGCCAACAACGGCAACTACGGCATCCCCCTCGTCTCTTTTGCCTTCGGCGAAGCCGCCCTGGCACATGCCAGCATTTACTTTGTCTTTTCCTCCCTCCTCACCAACAGCCTCGGCGTTCTCATTGCCTCTCTGGGGCATCTCAACTTCAAAAACGCCCTGCTGGGCGTCTTCAAAGTCCCCACCATTTACGCCGTATTGGCGGCAGCCCTGCTCAACTTCTTTCACCTTTCCCTGCCCACCCCCTTGGCGCGGACGGTGAACCTGGCGGCAGGCGCAGGCGTGCCGATGATGATAGTCCTGCTGGGGCTGGAACTACGCAACGCCCGCTGGAACAACAACCTCACCGCCATCGCCGCCGCCGCAGGCATCCGCCTCCTGCTCAGCCCCCTCCTCGGCATGGGGCTTGTTCCCGCCTTGGGGATGCAGGGCACGGCACAGCAAGCCGGAGTTTTGCAGGCGGGCATGTCCTCCGCCGTTGCCAGCATCAACCTCGCGGCGGAATATCGCCTTAATGCGCCCCTGGTTGCCGCCATCGTCCTCGTCAGCACCCTCCTCAGTCCCCTCACCCTCACCCCTCTCATTCTTTTGCTAGGGAATTAAGATGCGCCACACTCTTCTGCTTCTGCTTCTCGCCTTCAGCCTGCTCTTGCCCTCTCCGGCAAGCGCCCAAAGCCCTGCCCCCGGCATCGATGCTCAAAATGTTCAGGTTGCCTACCTTTTTGGCAGCCAGGTTACTTTTCAGGCAACTTTGCCCCTGCCTGCCCAAACAATTCAGGCGCATATCCTCTTCCGGGCAGAGGGAGAAGCCGAAACCAGGCTGGCGGAAATACCCCTCGGCGCAGATGGCGAGACGACCTTCATCTACCGCTTTGAGCAGGGAAATTTGCGCCCCTTTGCCAAAATCCGCTTTTGGTACAGGCTCACCCTTGCAGACGGGAGCGCCCTTCAGAGCCAGGAATTCTTCTTCCGTTATGTAGATAACCGCTTTCCCTGGCAAACCCTTCAGGAGCAGAACATCTTCGTTCACTGGTACGCCGGGGATGTTGAATTTGGGCAACTCGCCCTGGATGCCGCCCGCCGGGGTTTGCAAAACGCCCAAACCCTCTTCCCCTCCCTCCGCGCCGACCCCATAGACCTTTATATCTACGCCTCCAACGCCGACTTGCAACCCGCCCTCGGTGCAAGCGCCCAAACCTGGTCTGGAGGGCATGCCAGCCCGGATTTGCGTACCGGCCTGGTTGCCATTGCCCCCAGCCTGGAACAACGCCTGGATATGGAGCGAAAAATCCCCCACGAAATTGCCCACATTTTGCATTACGACCAATCTGGCGCAAACTATCCCAACCAACCCACCTGGCTGCGGGAGGGAATTGCCTCCTATGTGGAAGTAACCCCCTTGCCAGAATATAACAGCGCCCTGCTTGCCGCCGCCCAAGCCAACGCCATTTTGCCCTTCACCGACCTGTGCGCCTCCTTCCCCTCGGATAGCGGCAGAGCCTTCCTTGCCTATGCCCAATCCGAATCGTTTACCCGCTATATCGTCAATACCTACGGGCAATCCGGCTTACTCGCCCTCATCCATGCCTACCAGGACAACCTGAGCTGCGAACAAGGCGCAACCCGCGCCCTGGGCAAACCCCTCTCCCAACTGCAAAGAGACTGGCAGTTTTCTGTCCTTAACCAAAACCCCCTCCTCGCCGCCCTGCTCAACACCTTTCCGTACCTGGCAATTCTCAGCCTCACCATGCTCCTGCCCCTCGGCAATGCCCTCACCTTCCGCCGCCATGCCAAACGTTAAACGACTTCACTTTTGGGTCAGCGGCAGGGTGCAAAACGTAGGTTTCCGCGCCTATGTTGCCCAACAAGCCTGGCAGTTGGGGCTAACCGGCTGGGTACGCAACCGGGGCTGGGACGAAGTGGAAGCCCTGGCAGAAGGCGACCCCCAAGCCCTGCAAACCTTCGCCGCCGCCCTGCAAAAAGGACCCTCCGCCTCGCGGGTGGATGCCCTGCGCCAGGAAGAAGAACCCGTTACCGGGGAGTTTCCCCGCTTTGAAATTCGCTCATCGAGATGACCCCATGACAACCGCCTCCCCCTGGAGACTGCTCCTCACCCCCGCCGCCCCCGGCGCCTGGAATATGGCAGTGGACGAAGCCATTTTGCGCCAAGCCGGAAGCCGCCAAAGCCCGCCCACCCTGCGCCTGTATGCCTGGCAGCCCGCCTGCCTTTCCCTCGGCTACGCCCAACCCTTTGCGGATGTAGATACCGCCCGTTTGCGGCAGCGCGGTTGGGAGGTCGTCCGCCGCCCCACCGGCGGACGCGCCATTTTGCACGCCGATGAACTGACCTATTCCCTCTGCGCCGCGTTGGATGAACCCTTGCTGCAAAGCGCCACCATTTTGGAAAGTTACCAAAGGCTGGCAGTCCTGCTCATCCAAGCCGCCCAAAGCCTGGGCATTGCGGCGGAGATGGCTTCTCATGCCCCTGCCACCCATACCGAAAAGGGACCGGTCTGCTTTGAAGAACCCTCTGCCTACGAAATTGTCGCCGGGGGAAAAAAGTTAATTGGCTCGGCGCAGGCGCGTAAAAAGGAGGGGGTGTTGCAGCATGGCAGTTTTCCCCTGCACGGCGACCTGACCCGCATCACGCAGGCGCTCGCCTTCCCCAACGAGCAGGCGCGAGAGATGGCAGCCCAAAAATTGCTGGGGCGCGCCACCACTGCCGAGAGGGTGACGGGCAGGGTTATCCCCTGGGAAACGGCGGCGCAGGCTCTTGTCCGGGCTTTTGAAGCAGGCACGGGCTTGGCTTTGGAGCGTGGAGAATTAACCGGCGCCGAAGAAGCCCTGGCGGAAGAGTTCTTCCAAAATAAATATGCCCACCCTGGTTGGACAGAGCGGGCATAAACAGTTTTTTGCCGGGCAAGCCTAGGGGATGAAGATGACCTGCTCGTAACCCAGCGACTGAAAGAATTTATACAGGAATAGCTCGGCGTTGTTTTGCGCCTGTGCCAAAATTCCGTCTTCCATGACCGCCTTCAAAATTTCTTGTTCCGCTCTTTGGCGGGCGAGGGTTTCCAGGTCGTTTACGCCCTGAGTCAAAAGGCCGGTTTCGCGGTCATAAACGTAGGATTTGTTGTTGTCCAGGGTTACGATGAAGACTTCGGCGGCGGGCAGGCGCACGTTGAGAGCGCCGTTGGCGAGGAAGAGGTCCTGGGGTTGAATTTTGTCCATATCTATCCCTGCAATGGCGACCCCGTGCGCCACGAAGAGGAGCTTATCCCCGAACAGGAAGCCAAAATTGCCCTGCCCCACCTCGGCGGTGATGACCTTTTCCACGCTGTATTGAATCGTCTCCAGCCTTGCCAGGGCGCGGATTTCGTGAATGTAGGTTGCCGGGTCTGGGATGATAGTGGGGGTGGGGTGCATCAGGTCTGCCACCTGGGTTTGCAGGGCGGCATTGCTCTCCTTAAAGGGTTGCATGGCTTCGTTGGCGCCTTGCACCGTTGCCTGCACAGACTGAACCAGGTAGTAACCTGCTCCTGCCAGCACAAGCAGGACGATGAGAAAGAACACAACCGATTTTTTATCCATCCAATTTTTCCTTTCGCTCACACGCCGGAGGCGGCAAACGCCGCGCCGACAATTTGCTGGGCTTCTTCTATCACTTGTGCCAGGTGTTGCTCTCCCAAAAAGCTTTCGGCGTAGATTTTGTAAATGTCCTCGGTGCCGGAGGGGCGGGCGGCGAACCAGCCGTTTTGGGTCACTACTTTTAACCCGCCAATGGGGGCATCGTTGCCGGGGGCGCGGGTGAGGCGGGCGAGGATGACTTCTCCTGCCAGGGTTTGGGCTTGAACGGCGTTGGGGGAGAGATTTTTAAGGGCGTTCTTTTGAGCAGCGTTGGCAGGCGCGTCTATGCGCTGGTAGGCGGGAGCGCCAAAACGGGCGGTGAGGGCGAGGTAATGTTCACCGGGGTCGCGCCCGGTGTTGGCGGTGATTTCGGCGGCGAGCAGGTTGAGGAGGATGCCGTCTTTGTCGGTCGTCCAAACAGTTCCGTCTTTTCGCAGGAAGGATGCCCCGGCGCTTTCTTCCCCGCCGAAGCCGAAGGAGCCGTTGACCAGACCTTCCACAAACCATTTGAAGCCTACCGGAACTTCGGCGAGGTCTCGCCCCAGGTCTTGCGCCACCCGGTCTATCATGGAACTGGAGACGAGGGTTTTGCCCACTTTGGCATGTTTGCCCCACCCGGGACGGTGATTGTAGAGGTAGTGAATGGCAACCGCCAGGTAATGATTGGGGTTCAGCAGCCCGGCAGAGGGGGTGACGATTCCGTGCCGGTCTACGTCCGGGTCATTGCCGAAGGCGATGTCGAAGTCGTTTTTTAGCCCAATCAGCCCCGCCATCGCGTAGGGGGAGGAGCAGTCCATGCGGATTTTGCCGTCGTGGTCTAGGGACATGAAGGAGAATGCCGGGTCCAGGGCGCGGTTGACGACCGTGAGTTTGAGATGGTGAATTTCGGCAATCGCGTCCCAATAATGCAGGGCTGCCCCGCCCATGGGGTCTACCCCAATGTTTAGCCCGTCTGCGGCGGCTTTTTGCAAATCCAGCACGTTTGCCAGGTCCCGGATGTAAGGGGTGGCAAAGTCTTGTTCCTGGGTGGTGGGGGCGGTGAGGGCTTTTTGTAAAGGAATCCGGCGCACCTCTTTTAATCCGTTTTGCAGAATGGCGTTGGCTCTCGCCTGAATGCCGTTGGTAATTTCTGGTCCGGCTGGTCCGCCGTTGGGCGGGTTGTACTTAAAACCGCCGTCTTCTGGCGGGTTGTGGGAGGGGGTGATGACGATTCCATCTGCCAGCCCGGCGCTGCGTCCCCGGTTGTAGGCGAGGATGGCGTGCGAGATGACCGGGGTTGGGGTGTAGCCCCCGCCGGAGGGCAGGCGCACCTCCAGCCCGTTGGCGGCGAAGACCTCCAGCGCGGTGCTTTCGGCGGGCTCGGAGAGGGCGTGCGTATCTTTGCCGATGAAGAGCGGTCCGCTAATTCCGGCTTGCAGGCGATACTCTACCAGCGCCTGGCAGACCGCCAAAATATGGGCTTCGTTAAAACTCCCGGCAGTGGAGGTGCCCCGATGCCCGGAAGTGCCAAAAGCCACCTGCCCGGCAGGCTCGGCGGGGTTGGGGGTGTGGGTGTAATAAGCAGAAACCAGGCGCGGGATGTTGGCGAGCGCTTGCAGCGGGGCGCGCCGACCGGCGAGGGGGTGTAGAGGCATGGGGAACTCCTTTTTTGAGGGTGGCAACGGATGTGGTGTTTCCAATTCTAGCCTTAACCGTCTTAAAAGAGTCGGGCAATTTGGGGCGCAGGCTTGTATAATGTTTGGGATGAGCCAGCCAACCGATTACCAAAAAGCCACAACCGAAACCGCCTCCAACCTGCGTACCGTTGCCCAGGCAAAGCCCCTGCGCGAACTTTCCCGGCTTTCGCTGCCAGAGATAGATGCAGTGGTGGATTTAACCGCCCAAATTCTCCCGGCGGGCAATGTGCCGGGCATGATTTTAACCGGCATGGCGAGAATCCCCGGCAGGCGAATGCCCCGCGAGACGGTGGAACAGCACCTGGATATTCTCTTTAAGACGATGGAACAAGTTGCCGACCAGGTCACTTTTGGAGCGGTCTTTGTGGGGCCGGCGGCGGTGCTGTGGGGCTACCAAAACCTGCTCAAACTGGCGGGCAAAGACCCCGCTTCCGCCTTCCCGGAGGGGCTTTGGCAGTTTTATGTGGAGTATGCCCTGCGCGAAGACACCGCTCGCCATGTAAACGAGACTCACGGTTTCGATACCCTCCTGCAACAGCACGAAATTCGCCTGGGGGAGGTGGATAGAATTACCGCCTGGGTGATGGCGATTATTTCGGAACTGAATCAGTACGATGCGTTGCTGGAAGTGGAATGGCGCGAGCGGGTTGCCACCTCCCTGCTGCAAAAAGTGACCCAAAAACTCCCCAACGCTGCCCATTACGCCAGCCTCTACCGCCGTTGGGAGGCGCAGCGCCCCTACCGGCGCGGCGCCGAAGCCGCCAATTACGACTACCCAGCCTATCGCCGCCTCAAATTTGAGCATTTTCTGCGCGAAGCCACCCGTGACCTGCCCGCCCTGCTGCGTGGAGATTGGCAAACCCAACTGCAACGCGCCTCCGAACAAGACCTGCCCGCCTATCAGCAGCAAATGTCCATTTTGGCTTTTTTAGAGCCGGGCGAATACGGCGAAACCCGCCAACCTTTTGAATTTCATCAGGCGCAAGTCGGGCTTATCCTCAACAATAATTACTACCTCCTCCCCGTTTGCACCCCCGGAACCGACCAGCCCCAAGACGCGCTCACCGTCCGCGCTCAAATTGCCTCCCTGCTGCGTTCCCCCTCTCATCGCCCCACCAACCTCATCCCCCTGGCGCAGATGAAACGCGCTCACTGGCAAACCCTGCGCCCCAAACTAAACCCCAGCCTGCAATCCGACCTGGAACAGCTGCGCTACGCCCCCATCTTCTTCAACTGCAACCCCCGCCCAGCCCGCCAAACCCTCACCCAAATTCGGCAAGCCGAGCGGGGAATCGGCAGTCACGCCCTCACCATCTTCAGCGCCGGGCGTACCTACATTTTTGACCAATCCCACATTTTTTTTGATGGCGTTTTGGGCGCGGCAATGGCGGAAATCCTCACCAACGAAGCCCTCTCCTGGGCAGTGTACCTGCACAGCCTGCCCTCTCCCCAACCAGCCCGCGAAGCCATCTACACCGGTTTAGACTTCCCCCAAACCCCCTCCGACCATCAAGCCCTGCGTACCGCCCCCCGCGTCACCCCGGAAGTGGGCGCAGAAAACAGCCAAGCCAACCTGCAAGAATGCCTGGCTTTAAGGCAAATCTTCAAACGCCGCAGCGCCACCCTGCAACTGACCGTAAACGACTTGCTTGCTCTCTACCGCGCCATTCACGCCCAAACCTACCAGCCTTCC
>DYNS01000122.1 GCA_020720965.1 Anaerolinea sp.
CTGGGGTGTTCGATGCGCGTACCAGAGCGGATGGTTTTGTGGAGCCAGAGCGCCGAATCGGGGTCGGCGGCGGGGCGGGCGGGTTGGCTTTCTCGGATGCGGGGTTTGGTCAGCCGGGTTGCCATGCCCAGAAGTTGGGCGGTGTTTTCTGTTATGGGGGAGGTGGAAAGGACTGCCCACAGGCTGATGCCCTGCCCGGAGAGTTCGTCCCGTAGGGTGGTGAGTTCGGCAGATTTTAATGCCTGCCCGCCCACATCCAGAGCCAGGCGTGCGCCGGTAAAAAAGGCGGGTTGTTCTGCCACCCGCTCCAGCAGGGCGCGGTGAAGCACCTGCCAGGAGGCTTCTGCCAGTGTGACCAGCAAGCCATCTCGGATTCCTTTGATTTGAATGAGGGTAGATTCGGTCATGGCAGGGTTGGTTGGGGCGAGAGAATGGGGCAGATTATAGCACAGGGGTTTATTCGCACCCTGCAAAGCTACCGGGGTTGGCATCCAGGCTTTTGAGGCAGAAGTAGCCTTCCATCACAAGCCGAATCATGGGTGCGGCTACGCTGGCGCCTTCGCCGCCGTTGTAGGCAAAGGCGACTACGGCAATTTCCGGGTCGTCGTAGGGCGCAAAGGCAACCGACCAGGAATGGGTGGGCCAGGCGCCAAAGGTGCAGCGGTTGGCGGCGCGGGCGACATCGTCACAGTATTCGGCGGTTCCGGTTTTACCGGCAACGGCAATGGGGAAAGGCTCGGTGAATTGTTGGGTGTTGCCGTAAAAGACATCGTGCAGGGTTCCGCTGTTGTCGGTGACTGCCAGGCGCATTCCTTCCTGCACCTTTTGCATTACATAATCCGAGACGCTTTTCCTTACGCCAGCGTTTTCAATGCAGTAACCGTCTTCGCAGACATAGTCCTGGATGACGTTGTCGGTGGTCACATCCCAGTTGATGAGGGGCGAAAAAGGCGAAATTTGACGGGGAATGGGGGTGTAGGGGTCGGTTTTGAAGACTTCGGGATAGGGGGTAAAGGAAAGGTAATCGTTGCCGGTGGCAACCGGGTCTAACCAGACCGGGATGATGTTGCCGTTTTCGTCCTGCACCTCGCGCACGATGGTGGGCTGCATGTGCTTGCCATCGTTAGCAATGGTGGCAGCGGACATGAGAACTTGCAGGGGAGTGGTGAGGACGTAGCCTTGCCCTACACTGGCGATGTAGGTGTCGCCGGTGGACCAGTTTTCGCCGCGATTGATGCGCTTCCACTGCGGGTAGGGGATGAGTCCGTCCGCCTCGCCGAGCAGTTCAATATCGGTGGCGCGGTCATAGCCCAGGGCGCGGGCGTATTCACGCAGGCGCTCAATGCCCAAGCCTTCCGGGATTTCTTCCTTGTAGCCGCCGCCTAATTTATAAAAGCAGACGTTGCTGGAGTAGGCGATGCAGCGCAAGAAGGAGATGGTGCCAAAACCGGCTTCGTTCCAGTCCACGAAGGAACGCTCGAAACCGGGGTCGTTGGGGGAGAAGGATTCGGTGAGAATCAGCTGCCCAGGGGCTTCGATAATTTGGTTCACGTCCACCACATTCTCGTTCAGCGCCCCCACTGCGGTGGAGAGTTTGAAGACCGAGCCGGGAGGGTATTCGTCTGATACGGCATGGTTGAGGAGAGGCTTGCGCGGGTCTTCTGCGAGTTGGTTGTAGTAATAGGCGGGGATGAACCTTGCCATGCGGTTGTTTTCAAAGGAGGGGTAGTGCGACATGGCTAAAATTTCGCCGGTTTGGGGGTTGATGGCGATGATGACCCCGCTGGAAATGCGCTGCTGCCCGGTTCCGCCATAGTAGTATTGATTCCACTGGGTGATTTCTTTGTACAGAACCGAATCGACCACCTTTTGCAGGCGGGTGTCAATCGTAAGTACCAGATTTTTACCGGGTACAGCGGTGATGGGCGCTTCCAGGTTGCGGAGTTCCTGCCCAGCGACATCCACTTCTACCACACGCCGCCCCGGTTTGCCCCCCAAAATACTCTGAAAGTAGGCTTCCACCCCGGCGTAGCCCACTTTATCCCGGTTGGGTAAAAAGCCCTGGGCGCGGTAGAACTCTTCCTGGGTGGCGGGGATGGGACCGAGAAACCCGATGAGGTTGGCGGTTAAGGCTCCGGTGGGGTAATTGCGAATCGGTTCAATTTGGACGCTTACGCCGGGCCAATCCATCGTTTTTTCGCGCACGATGCGGGCGATTTCATCGCTAACCGAGCATTGAATTTTGACCGGGCTATAGGGAGCGTTGGTGTTTTGCAGTTCCACCAGTTGAGCAATGCCAGGTCCCGGCACGCATTCCGAGAAGAGTTTGGCGGCTTCCACGCTTTCTTCGGTGAGGGGCAAGCCGGTTGGCACGTTTATCAGTTCGGAGAGTTGGCGGTAAATGCGCTGAATGTCGCCTTCGCTATCTGGCAGGTCGGCGGGGGTGATGACGATGTTGTAGGAAGCGACATTGCTGGCAAGAACGTAGCCATTGCGGTCGTAGATAATTCCGCGCTCCGGGGCGATGCTGATTTCGCGGGTGCGGTTTTCGTTTGCCTGGTTAAGCCAGGCGGTATGCTCCAGCACTTGCAGGGTGAAGAGGCGGGCGGTCATCACCAGAAAGGCGAGAGCCAGCACGGCGTACAGGACAAGCGGACGCCAGGGTTCAAATTGTTGGCGCGATGCGCCGGGGGTTGTCATCTAAAGCGCCTCCTGCGGGTACACCCAACGGGCAAGGTCACGCAGCAGGGAGTGTACCGGCAAAATAAACAGTAAGTTAAGGAAGAGGGCGGGCAAAATAACCTGCGCCAGGGCATCTTCCAAGGGGATGTTGACCCCCGTGACCCAGAGCGCCAGGTAACTGACCAGGTTGGAAAGCAGGGTGGAGAAGAAAATAACGGTAAAGAGCGCCAGCAGGGGCATTTGCCACACCTGCCGGAGGAGAAATCGAGCCAGGGCGACCGCCATAAGATAGGAGAGAAGGTAAACGTAGGGGGGCAAACCGGAAAGGAAGGCTGCCATCAGCGCCGCCAAGCCTGCCCAGTGCCAGGCAGAGCGCACCTGCTCTTGCAAAGCCCAAGAGACAAGCACCAGCAAGGCTAAATCTGCTGCGCCGGCGAGGAGGTTGATGCGGCTGAAGATGGCGGTTTGCAGGATGAAGGTGAGTATCAGAACGGGGATGGCGACCAGGTTTTTCATGGTTGGCAGGGCTAAGGCAGCAGGGGGGAAATATCCACCGGGCGAAAATCTGTGATGATGAGGACGATTTTGAGTTGGGAGAAATCCACAACCGGTTGCACATAGGCTTGCTGAAAAAGGTCTGCATCTCTTTTGCGGACGCTGAGGATTTGCCCCACAATCAGGTCGGTTGGGTAGCCGCCGCCCAAGCCGGAGGTGAGAACCACGTCTCCCGTTTCGAGGGCAACATCCTGCGGGACGAGTTCCAGGGTCAGGTCGCCGGAGACGGTTCCGGTAAGGACGGCTTCTTTTCCGGCTTTTTCCAGCCGGATGTTCACCGCGGAGCCTGGGTCTGTAATCAGTTGAACGCGGGCGGCGCTGCTAATGACGGCATCCACCCTGCCTACCAAGCCCTGGTCGGTGACAACCGGCATCCCGCGCCGCAAGCCATCGTTGGAGCCTTTGTCTATGATGATGTAGCGCAAAAAGGGGCTAGGGTCGCGCCCAATGACGGAGGCGGCGGTGTAGGCGTTTTCTGGCGTGGTGCGCGAGAATTTGACCAGGGCGGCAAGCGCCTGCGTATCCGCTACCTGATTTTGCAATTGCACCACCAAAGCCTGCAAGCGGGCGTTTTCCGTTTCCAGCCCCGCCACCTGCTGACGCAGTTCCGTAACGTTGCGCGGAACGGTAATAAATTCCTGCACAGCGGTAAAGCGGACGGATACCCAGGTTTGTGCGGTGACAAGGACGTTATTTAACCCACTAGAGAGAAAACCCAGCGAACCACTCAGGGCAAGAGCCAGTATCCCGGCGACCACCAAAAAAAGGATGGTCGTTTGAAAAAAATCTTTCATTGTTGTTTACGCCATGAACCGTTGAATGACGATTCGCCCAACTCAGGCGCGGTGCCGGGTGGAGCCCCGGTCCAGGCTGACGGTGTAATGCTTGAGGGCTTCAAAATTTGCCAGCAAAACGCCCGTTCCACGCGCCACGCAGGTGAGGGGGTCTTCCGCCTGCCAGACTCTCAGGTTCAGTTCATCGGCGAGGCGCTCATCCAGCCCTTGCAGCAGAGCGCCGCCCCCGGCGAGGCAGATACCGGTATCCATCAGGTCGGCGATAACTTCCGGCGGGACTTCATCCAGCGCATCGCGGATGGTATCCACAATCACTTGCACCGAGCCGGAGAGCGCATCCCGAATTTCGATGGAGGAGACTTCGAGAGATTCGGGCAAACCCGTCACCAGGTTGCGCCCGCGCACTTCCACCGTTTTTTCCTGGGGCAGAGGGTAGGCGGAGCCAATTTTCATTTTCACTTGCTCGGCTACGCCCTCGCCAATGAGCAGGTTGTACTTGTTGCGGATGTATTGAATCACGTCCTGGTCCATTTCATCCCCTGCTACACGCAAAGAACGCGCCACGACCACCCCACCCAAAGACATCACCGCCACTTCGGTTGTGCCGCCGCCAATATCGACCACCATCGAGCCTTTTACATCGCTCACCGGCAAGCCTGCCCCCAACGCCGCCGCCACCGGTTCTTCCAACAAGAAGGCTTCTCTTGCTCCGGCAGACATGGCGGCATCGTGTACGGCGCGTTTTTCCACTTCCGTTACCCCGGCGGGGATGCCAATGACAACGCGGGGGCGGGGCAGAGGCACCATGCTTTGCTCATGTACCTGACCGATAAAATACATCAGCATTTCCTGGGTGACGTTAAACTCAGAGATGACCCCATCCCGCACCGGGCGGACAGCCAAAATATTACCGGCGGTGCGCCCCATCATATCTTTGGCTTTTTGCCCAACGGCGAGAGGTTCGCGGGTGCGCTTATCAATCGCCACCCACGAAGGTTCATTAATAACAATCCCTTTGTTCTTCACATATACCAGGGTATTTGCGGTTCCCAGGTCAATGCCAATGTCCAAAGAGAAAAAGCCCAAAAGCCAGTTAATCGGATTAAACGCCAAGTTGCGCTCCTAAAGTCAATAAATTACCTGCGGGATTATACCCGTAAAACGGCGGGGTATAATTTGCAGACCCATGAACAGCGATTCGAACTCCACCGATGTCCAAAAGAAGAATTTTCAATATGTGCAAATAGATGCGGTAGGCGTCAGCATTTCCAACATCTCTGCGCCTTTTTTGCCGGTATTTCTCACCCGCCTGGGGGCGAGTAACTTTCAGGTTGGGCTGCTTTCCTCCATGCCGGGCATCACCGGGCTACTGTTTGCCATTCTGGTTGGGCGTTTCTTGCAAACCCGCCCCAATGTCGTACCCTGGTACAGCCTTTCGCGGCTGCTTGTCATCTCGTCTTATGCTCTCACCGGGCTGCTCACCCTGTTTGTCGCCCCGGAATACACCATCCCCGCCACCCTCGCCATTTGGGCGCTTGCCACCCTGCCTCAAACCGCGCTGGCGGTCGCCTTTTCGGTCGTGATGAACGCAGTCGCCGGACCGGAAGGGCGTTACCAACTCCTTAGCCGCCGCTGGGCAATTTTTGGGCTTACCGGGGTCATTGGCACTTTCCTCGTCACCCGCATCATAGATGTTGTCCCTTTCCCCACCAATTATGGAATGATGTTCCTGATTCTTTCGGTGGGCGGCTTCATCAGTTTCTACTTCTCCAGCCGAATCAGCATCCCGGACCAACCCGCGCCCGCGCCTGCTTCAAAATCCTCGGCGTGGGCATCTGCCCAGGGGTATCTCGCTCTGCTGAGGGAGAATCCGCGTTTTGCATCCTTTGCAGGCAAACGTTTTGTGTATCTATCCGGGTTGGCGCTCAGTCAGCCGCTCATGCCGCTCTTCTTCGTCCGCACCCTCAACGCCACAGACGGGCAAATTGGTAGCGTGAACATGACCTTTACCGCCGTCATGCTGATTGGTTACTTCCTTTGGCCCCGCATTTCCCGCCGTTACGGGGGGCGGGTTGTTCTGCTGGCAACCACTTTTGGCATGATTCTGTACCCGGCACTTACCGCCATAGCACCCGGCATTGGCTGGGTGATGTTGTTTGCTGCCATTGCCGGGCTTTTTCAGGGTGGGTTAGATTTGGTCTTTTTTGACGAACTGATGCGTACCGTACCGCCAGAATACAGCGCGACCTTTGTGGCGCTGGCGCAATCCATGCAGTACCTTTCGGCGGTGGTTGCGCCCATGCTCGGCACCTACCTGGCGGATGAGATTGGTCTGGGCGGGGCGCTGATGGTCAGCGCCGCCATCCGGTTGCTGGGTTTTTTGCTCTTCCTTCGCCCCGATGCTTCTACCAGGGTTTAGAACGCTTCGTTAGCAGGTTCGGCGCAGGCTGCACACAAAGAAGTCGGCTAAAAGCCGACTTCTTTGTGTGACCCGTGAGTTTATTGCCCCATGCGGTTGCGTTCTTCTTCCGCCAGAGATTCTTCCAGTTTTTTGAAGAGAGGCGCGGGTTGTTGCAAGGCGCTGCCGGGTTGCAGTTGACTGGGCTGCCAGGCTTCTGGCAGAGATTGAGCGGGGTCGTAGCGCAAACCGGTGTGAGAGCCGAGTTCGTCCTGAATATCTTGAATGTACTGTTCACCAAACAGGGGGGCGTTGTAGCCAAAGAAACCATGTAATTTTTGAGAAGAAAAAGGCAGGAAGGGCGCAAAAAGCACCTTGAGCGAGTCGATGGCGCGCAGGGCAGTGTAAATGGTGAGGGCGGCTTGCGCCCGGTCGGTTTTGATGGCTTGCCAGGGGGCGTGAGCGTCCAGGTAGCGGTTTACTTCGGTTGCCAGGCGCAGAGCTTCTTTGAGGGCATCGCGCAGTTTAACGGCATCCAACAGCCCACCCACCGTCTCAAATCCCTGTTCCAACGCGGCGAGCAGAGCGGTATCGGCATCGCGCAGGTCGTTCAGGTTCACATCCGGGACTTTTCCCTCCCAATGTTTGTAACTGAAGGAGAGGACGCGGTTTGCCAGGTTGCCCCAGGTTGCCACGAGCTCGGTGTTGTTGCGGCTGACAAAATCGCTCCACGACCAGTCGCTGTCTTTGGCTTCGGGCATGTTGGCGGTCAGGTAGTAGCGGATTGCGTCTGCATCGTAGCGGGTGAGGGCATCTTGCGCCCAAACTGCCCAGTTGCGGCTTCCGCTAATTTTTTCGCCTTCCAGGTTCATAAATTGGTTGGCTGGCACATCGTAGGGTAGGGTGAGGGGAATGCCCTGCTCGCCACTGAAGATTTGGGCAAATTGTTCGCCCACGCCCATTAATTCGGCGGGCCACAGGGAGGTGTGGAAGAAGATGTTGTCTTTGCCAATGAAGTGATAGTGCTTGGCGGCGGGGTTTGCCCACCAATCCCTCCAACTTCCGCCGGAAATTTGCGCCCATTCGATGGCGGCGGAGAGGTAGCCGATGACTGCCTCGAACCAGACGTAGAGACATTTGCCCTGCCAGCCCTCCACCGGGACGGGGATGCCCCAGTCCAGGTCGCGGGTGATGGGGCGGGGTTTTAGCCCTTCGGCTTTAATTTTGCCCAAGGATTCGCCCAGCACCGTCTCGCGCATGTGACCGGAACGGGCTTGCAAAAATTCGACGACTTTTGGCTCCAACTTGGAGAGGTCTATGTAAAAGTGTTCGGTTTCGCGCAGTTCCGGGGTGGAGGTGTCTCCCGTCCATTTGGATTGGGGGTTGATGAGTTTATCCGGCTCCAGAACGTTGCCGCACTTGTCGCATTGGTCAGAGCGGGCGCGGTCTGCCCCGCAGAGGTAACAAGTGCCTTCGATGTAACGGTCAGGCAGGAATTTGCTCAAGCCCGGCGAGAACCATTGCGGCTCTGTTTTGGTGAAGAGATAGCCGTTTTCTTTAAGGGCGAGGAAGATGCTTTGGGAAACCTTGAAGTGGTTTTGGGTGTGGGTGCTGCTAAAGAGGTCGTAGGTGATGCCGTAGCCCAGAAAGGTTTGGAGAAAGCCCTGATGATAACGTTTGTACACTTCTTCCACCGGCTGGGCAAGGTTG
>DYNS01000453.1 GCA_020720965.1 Anaerolinea sp.
GGCGCGGCCGTGAGCGCTTCCAGTTCCGTGAACGCCCGGCTCTGCCTGACGGGCAAGTTCCCGCACGGCAAGAGCGACTCCCTTCATCAACTGCGTTCTCTCCTTCCCCGCCGATTCGGGGTTAATGACTCGTCCCATGTAAAACTCCATGTGTGAAAAATAAACAACCGAGGGGCGCATTATACAATAAAACCAAAACCGGGCAATTTACCAAAAGCCCAAGTTATCGTATAATTCCGCCGCCCAAGCGGGCAATGCCTGGGGACATGCTGGAATTGGCAGACAGGCATGACTTAGGATCATGTGCCGCAAGGCGTGAGGGTTCAAGTCCCTCTGTCCCCACTGCAGCCCGGAAAAAACCAGAAAGGAAAGAAAGCCTTGAAGATAGAAACCCACCCCCGCGATGACCACCAGATGACCGTCATTGTAGAAGCCGAACCCGAAAAACTGGATGGCGCTCGCCGCAAAGCCGCCCGCCGGATAGCCCAAAAGGTTAAAATCCCGGGTTTTCGCCCCGGCAAAGCCCCGTATGATGTCGTTCACCGTCTTTACGGCGAAGCCGTCATCACCGAAGAGGCGGTAGAAATTTTGGTGGATGAACTGTACCCCCTGGCGCTAAAAGAAGCGGAAATTAAACCCGCCGCCCCCGGCTCTTTAGAGAAAATCGAAAGCCTGGAACCGCCCACCTTCGTCTTCACCATCCCGCTGGAACCGACCGTCTCACTCGGAGAGTACCAATCCATTCGCAAGCCTTACGAATGGGTGGAACCCAGCGAAAGCGAAGTGGAAGAAGAAATTGAAAACCTGCGGCGCATGTACGCCAACACCGAAACAGTGGAACGCCCCGCTCAGGTGGGGGATTACGCCCTGGTAGATGTCACCGGCAAAAAAGCCAAAGCCGCCGAAGATGAATCCCCCCTCATCGAGCGCAGCGGCTTCGCCCTCACCGTGCGCGAAACCGAAAAAGAAGGTGAGTGGCCCTTTGAAGGCTTCGCCGCCAAACTGCTGGGGCTGGAACCCGGCAAAGAGATTGAATTTAGCCACAAATTTGCCAAAGACCACGAGCAAGAAGACTGGCGCGGACAAAAAGTGGAATTCACCGTCCGCCTGAAGACCCTGAGAGCCGTCAATCTCCCCGCTCTGGATGATGACTTTGCCAAACAAAGCGGCTTGGGCAGCGATGTGGCAACCCTGCGCGTCAGAATGCGCGAGAATGTCAATCACCGCTCGCAAGAAAAATATGACGACACCTACTACGAAGCCCTGTTGGACGAAATTAAAAACAGCACCCAAATCAAATATCCCCCGCAGGTGTTGGAACACGAAGCCGAACACGTTGCCGAAGACATCGAGCGCCGCTTGAAATCTCAGGGAGTGGAAAGCCTGGACACCTACCTGAAGATGATTAACAGCACCCGCGAAGCCTACCTGCAAGGCGAAGTGCGCGAAGTTGCCGCCAAACGCCTGGAACGCGGCTTGCTGATGGATGAAATCGCCCGCGCCGAAAATATTCAGGTGGACGAAAAATCGCTGGAAGAAGAATTCAGCAACGCCTGGGCAACCCTCTCCTACATGGATGAAGAATTTGCCCGCCGCACCCAGGGCGGCACCAAAGCCGTCCGCGAACTGGTGGACGCAGTCGCCATGCAAGCCGCCAATCGGCTGATGACCCGCAAAACCCTGGAACGCCTGAAGGAAATTGCCAGCCCCGCTGCCGCCGCCGAACCGGAAGCAAGCGAAGAACCCGTCGAAGAAAAACCCAAAGCCGCCAAAAAGACTCGCAAAAAGAGCGAATAGACGGAACAGGGGCAGGTGAACAGCCTGCCCCTGTTTTTTTACGCAAATCCAACACAAAGCGAGTATCATGGTCAAATTCCGCAGGAGAAAACCAATGATTCCAAACTTTCAAAACGTCACCCCCTATGTAATCGAATCGTCCAACTATGGCGAGCGTGCCTACGATGTATTCACCCGCCTGCTCAAAGAGCGTATTATCTTCCTCGGCACCGGCATAGACGACCAGGTTGCCAACGTGGTCGTTGCCCAACTGCTGCACCTGACTCATGAAGACCCGGAAAAAGAAATTCAGATGTATATCAACTCTCCGGGCGGGGTCATTTACGCCGGGTTAGCCATTTACGACACCATGCA
>DYNS01000454.1 GCA_020720965.1 Anaerolinea sp.
TTTGTGGAAGACAACTGGGAACAGCCCGCCATCTCCGCCTGGGGCTTGGGCTGGGAAGTCTGGCTGGATGGGCAGGAGATCACCCAATTCACCTACTTTCAGCAAATGGGCGGCGTGGCTCTAGACCCCGTCTCGGTGGAAATCACCTACGGTTTAGACCGCATCCTCATCGCCCTCAACAACGCCAAAGGCATTTGGGACGAACCCTGGGGCGGCAACATCACCTACGGCGAAGTCCGCCGCCGCGAAGAATACGAACATTCCAAATACTATTACGAAGCCGCCAACATCGAGCGTGCCCGCCAAATGTACGAACTCTACCTTGCAGAAGCCGAATCCTGCCTGGAGCAGGGCTTGGTTCTCCCCGCGCACGACTACATCCTCAAATCCTCGCACGGCTTCAACGTGCTGGATGCACGCGGCGCCATCAGCCTTACCGAGCGGCAAGCAAGTTTTGGCAAAATGAGAGAACTCGCTCGCAAAGTCGCCCTTGCCTACCTGGAACAGCGCAAGGAACAGGAATATCCGCTTCTCAGAGAGAGTAGAGAACAGAGAGAAGAGAATAGTAAACCATCTGTTGACTATTCCCCGCTCTCTACCCCCCAATCTCTGCTTCTCGAAATTGGCGTGGAAGAACTCCCCGCCGCCGATGTGGACGCCGCCCTCCACCAACTCCGCGAGCGGATTCCGGCATGGCTGGCAGACCTGCGCCTGGAACATGACTCCGTCACCGTTCACGCCACCCCGCGCCGCCTCGCCGTTCTGGTGCAATCTCTCGCCCCGCAGCAACCCGACCGTGAAGACCTCGTTAAAGGACCTCCCGCCGACCGCGCCTTCGATGCCTCCGGCAACCCCACCCCCGCCGCCGCCGGATTTGCCAAAAAGAACGGCATCCCCCTCTCAGACCTGCAAATCCGCGAGATGGACGGGGGCAAATACGCCGCCGCCGTTGTTCAAACCCCCGGCAAACCCGCCGCCCAGGTGCTTGCCCAAGCCCTGCCCGGTTTGGTTGCCTCCCTTTCCTTTGTCAAAACCATGCGCTGGAACGCCTCCGGTGCAGCGTTCAGCCGACCTATCCGTTGGTACGTCTCCCTCCTCGGCGCGGAACTGATTCCCTTCTCATACGCCGGGGTTGCCGCAGGCAAAACCTCACGCGGGTTGCGCCCCTACGACTCGCCAGACCTGCCCATCCCCTCCGCCGATGCCTACCTGCAAACCCTCTCCCAAGCCGGAATCCTCCTCAGCCTGGAAGAGCGCAAAACCCGCATCACCCAACAGGTCAAAGCCGCCGCCCAAGCCATCGGCGGAGAAGCCATCATCGAACCCGGTTTGCTGGCAGAAGTGGCAAACCTGGTAGAAAGTCCCACCGCCGTTTTGGGCAGCTTCAACCCAGACTTTTTACAACTCCCCCGCGAAGTGCTGATTGGCACGATGAAAAAACATCAGCGCTACTTCCCTCTGCAAGACCCCGCCCTTGCCCTTATGCCCCACTTCATCGCCATCCGCAACGGCGACTCGGAACACCTGGAGATTGTGCGCCAGGGCAACGAACACGTCCTCGGCGCCCGCTTTGCGGATGCCAACTTCTTCGTCCGCGAGGATGTGAAACAGCCCCTCAAAGACTACCGCCCCCAACTCACCCGCCTCACCTTCCAAACCAAACTTGGCTCCATGCTCCAAAAATCCGAGCGCATGGTGGAATTGACCGAATCGCTCTGCGAAATGGCAGGCATCGCCGGTTTCGACTTTGCCCATGCCATGCGTGCCGCCTTCCTGGCAAAAGCCGACCTGGCAACCCAAATGGTGACGGAAATGACCTCCCTGCAAGGCATCATCGGCGGGGAATATGCCCGGCGCAGCGGCGAACCGGAAGAAGTGGCGCAAGCCATCGCCGAGCAATACCAAACCGTTCCCTCCAGCCTGCCGGGGCTGGCAATTGCCCTGGCAGATAGAATCGACTCCCTTGTGGGCTTATTCGCCGCCGGGTTAGCCCCCACCGGCGCCAAAGACCCCTTTGGGCTGCGCCGCGCCGCCATTGGAACCGTGCAACCTCTGATGGAACACAACCTGGACTTTGACCTGCGTGCCGCCATCCAAAAATCTGCCGCCCTGCAACCCATCCCCGTCTCCGAGGAGACAAAAGCCCA
>DYNS01000455.1 GCA_020720965.1 Anaerolinea sp.
GGGGTGAGGGCGGCGGGCGGGGCGGGCGGCGGCGGCTGGTGATGCGGTATCAGTTCTGCCGGTAGGAAGGTGATTTCCTTGATGAGAGTCATCGCCACCCTGCCGGTGAGGGAGAGGCTGCTGGGGGCTTGTTCGTGGTCTATGGGCGCGGCGCTGTGGATGTAGGCGATGACCGCGCCCAGGTCTTCTTCGCTGAGAAAATAAAATTCGGTGGACGGCATAAAGAGCAGGGGCTTGCCGTTGGGTCTTACGCCATGTCTCAGGGCGCGCGCCCAATCTGCCGGGGTGGGGTAGGAGCCTGCGACGCCGCCTTTGCCGCTTGTCAGGTTGCTGGCGTTTACTTCTCCCAGCGCTGGGTCGGAAAGGTATACTTTGCCTTGCAACTGTTCACCATGACAGGCTTGACACCCCCGAAACTGAAAAATGTGTTTGCCGTAGGCAATGCTTTGCGAGTCGGTTGGGATGGGGGGCGCTTGGGTCGGGATGTTGTACAGGCGGTTGATGCGCTCTTGGGTGAGCAGGTAAATGCCGAGGAGGGCGAGCGTTAGTAACCCGGCGAGACTCATCAGCCCGATTGCCGCCCATTGCAGGAATTTTTTCATACGGCTGTTTGCCCTTGTTGCTTTTGTAAAAATGGGGGCGGGGCGAAGAAACTCGCCCCGCCGCTGAAGATTTAAGGTGGGAAAACTTTATTTTTGTTGCAGTTCCGCCGCCCGCAGGGTGTTTTTCATCAGCATGGCGATGGTCATGGGTCCCACCCCGCCGGGGACGGGGGTAATGAACCCGGCGACTTCCTTCGCCTCGTCAAAGTTCACATCTCCCACCAGGCGGTAGCCGCTTTTTTTGCTGGCATCCGGCTTGGAGTTGATTCCTACGTCAATAACCGCTGCGCCGGGTTTAATCCAATCCCCGCGCACCATCTCGGTTTTGCCAATGGCGGCAATGAGAATATCTGCCTGGCGCACCACCCCCGGAAGGTCTTTGGTGCGGGAGTGGCAAACGGTTACAGTGGCGTTTTTGCCAATGAGCAGCAAGGCGGCGGGCATTCCCACAATGTTGGAACGTCCCAGCACCACCGCGTTAGCGCCTTCAATTTTTACGCCTGCCTGTTCCAGCAGGTAAATACTGCCAAAGGGGGTGCAAGGCACAAATAACGGCTCTCTGCCTTTTTGCGCCAGCCTGCCAATGTTGATGGGCGAGAAGCCATCCACGTCCTTTTCAATGCTAATCAGTTGTAGCACCCGCTCCTCGTTGAGGTGAGAGGGCAGGGGCAATTGCACCAGAATTCCATGCACTTTTTTGCTGCGGTTCAGGCTCTTAATTAATTTTTCCAACTCTTCCTGGCTAATTTCCGCCGGGAGGTGGTAACTTACCGACCCCATGCCCAGCTCGGCGCAGGCTTTTTGCTTGGCGTTTACATAGGTCGCCGAATCCACCCTGTCCCCTACCAGCACGGTAGCCAAAGTCGGCTTGGCAAACCCCTCCAAAACGCGCCTGGCAACCGCCTCGGCTACGCCTGCGCGTACTTGTTGGGCAATCAACTTACCGTCAATCAATTGTGCAGTCATGGGCAACTCCATTTTGAGAAAAGGTTGTGAAAACAAGAGCAAAATCATTATACAACGCCCCCCGCTTTGGCAAAAAGTGACACATGACACATTATCCGCTATAATGCCGCCCTAAAAAATAGAGGAGATACCCGTTAGATGAAGAACAAACCCGTTTTGTGGGTCAACCTTGCCCTTTTTGCGCTCATCCTATTGCTTGCCTTCGGACCCGCCCTTGCCACTTTTGCCGCCGGGGGCATTGCCAACGCCGCCGGGTGCGAACTCAACGAAGGGCAGGTCAACCCCTGCGTCATTGCCGGGGCAGACTGGGGAGAATTCCTGTATTCTCTCGGCATGATGTTCTGGTTCACCTTCTTCACCGTCCCGGCAGCCCTGGCGCTTGCCGCCTTTGCCATTGTCGGCAACCTGGTCTGGTTCATCGCCCGCAAACTTCGTAAAAAGGATTCCTAAATGAAAACCTGCAAACTCGCCCTCATCGGCTTTGGGAACGTGGGACAAGGCTTTGCCCAAATTTTGCGCGACCAACAAGAAACCATCTCCGCTTTGGGATTAAACTGCCTCATCGTGGCTG
>DYNS01000456.1 GCA_020720965.1 Anaerolinea sp.
TCATACGTTTCAAAGCTCTTGCCCGCCAGCAAGGTCATCGTCTCGCCGGGGATAAGCCCAAAAACGCCCATGCCGTTGCCAAACAACTGCAAAGCGTTCTTGTCGCGGGCATGAGCCGTAAAACGGCTTAACCCCTCAATGCCGCCCACCAAAACCTTCTTGCCACGCAGCGATTCTGCCACATTCAACTGCCCCGGCAGGCTCAGCGCCGGGTTCAGCGCCAGATGCAAAGCGCCCATGGAGCCATCACAGGCTTTATGCACGCTCACCTTCAGGGCATCCTCGCGCAAACCGGCACGCTCGGCAATCCGCGCCACATAATCTTCCGAGACGGGGGCGCTCATCCCAATCAGCAAACCATCCACCTCGCTCACCTGCCAGCCGCTCGCGGCGGCGGCTTCGGTCAGCAGCCTTGCCCCCACCTCCACCTCCACTTCCAGGTGTTCGGCATCCGTCAAATCAATCGTATGATGCCTCGCCAAAAAACCCAACTCGCTCAGGTTCATCTTATCCGCATCTTGCAGAGTTTCACCCAGGCGCATAGAAACAAAACCAGAAAGCGCCTCGTTATCATAACTTTCTCCCCAAGCGCCATACGCGCCGCCCATCCCCAATTCCGGGTTAGAAACGCGCTCAATGGCATACGGCACACCGCCGCCCACCTCAACAACCCCTTTTTGCACGCCAGGACGCTCAAAAAACGAAACCGACTCGGCGATTTTCTGTTCGGTTACAATCTGTTCGGGCATGTTCATCTCCTATGTTAAACCAATATTCCTTTACAACCCCGCAGCAAGACATCCGCTACTCTCGATGAAGAAAAACATCCTCTCCCGCCTCAGGCAGATACTCATCCTGGTCATTCTGACCCTCTTCAGCCTCCTCCTCGCCGCCGCAGGCTCCCTCGCCCTCAGCGTCACCCTCCCCCTCCAACACCCCATCCTGCCCCAAAACGGCTACGAAGAAATTCACTTCCCCGCTGCCAACGGGCAAACCATGCGCGGATGGTATCTCCCGCCCCAAAATGGCGCCGTCATCCTCCTCCTGCATCCCTACTACGGCGACAGACGCGCCAGCCTGCCCATCGCCGAAATGCTGCGCCCCTACGGCTACGGCTTGCTGATGTACGACCAGCGCGCCAGCGGCGAAAGCGAAGGCGACACCCGCTCTCTGGGCTGGTTGGATATTGCCGACCTGCCGCAAGCCGCCGCCTTCGTCCACAACCGCGCCCCCCAGGCAGCCCTGGGCGCTTGGGGCTGCTCCGTAGGCGGAATCATCGCCCTGGGCGGGGCAGCCCAAACGCCCCTCCTCCAGGCGGTTGCCGCCGATGCCCCCAGCCCCCTCACCTGGGCAGAATATCAGCCCCCCTTTCGCCTGCAAGACCCCCTCACCCCCGCCATCTACGCTCTATACTACCCCCTCGTTGCCCTTCGCGCCGGAACCTTCCCGCCCTTCAGCGTCCACCAGACATTACAACGCTACGCCCCCCGCCCCCTCCTTCTCCTTTCCACCGGCAGCGGCGCAGAGGCGGAGCGCATCCGCGCCTACCAGGCGCTAGCGGGCGCACAAGCCACCCACCGCAACTTCCCCCAATCCAGCCACTGCGCCGCCCCGCACACCAACCCGGCAGAGTACCAAACCGCTCTGGTAGAATTCTTTCAACATACCCTTCTCCCCAAAGGCAAACCAACCCCATGAAACCAAATTTTGACCAGGTGACAGACCGCCGCACCAGCAACAGCATCAAATGGAACGCATACCATCAAGACACCCTGCCCCTTTGGGTGGCAGATATGGACTTTCGCGTCCCGGAACCCATTTTGCAAGCCCTGCGCGGGGCGCTGGAACACGGCATCTTGGGCTACGAAGCCCCCACCCCCGCCCTGCGTCAGACCGTAGCCGACCGCATGAAAAACCTCTACGGCTGGGAGATAGACCCCCAAAGCGTTGTCCCCATCACCGGCTTGGTCAGCGGATTTTACGCCGCCGCCGGAGCCCTCTGCCAACCCGGAGAAGGCTACCTCATTCAGCCCCCGGTTTACATGCCCTTCAACGACATCCAAAAACACCTCGGCATCATCCGCCAGGAAGCCCCCCTGCAAGAAGATGCCAACGCCGGGCGCATCACCTACCACA
>DYNS01000123.1 GCA_020720965.1 Anaerolinea sp.
GGTCTTTTTGTTTAGCCCCCTTCTCATTGGGCTTTTTGCCGCCGGAGATGTAACCGAAGCAACCCCCGCCCTGCTCGTTGGGGCGGTTTCTGCTTTTCTTTTGCGCCAACCCATCACCATTGCCGTAAAAACCTACAGCGGCAGACGACCCCAAAGTGAGCAAAGCGCCGCCTGGTTTTGGATTTTCGTCTATGGCACGGCGGGGCTAGCCAGCCTGGTTGCCCTCGTCCTGGGGGGCAATGGGTACGTCACCTGGCTTGCCGTGCCTGCCCTGCCCGTCTTTGTCTGGCATTTGTGGCTGGTGAGCAAAAGAGCCGAGCGCCGCCAGGCAGGGGTGGAAGTGGTGGCAACCGGGGCGCTTGCCCTCGCCGCGCCCGCCGCCTTTTGGGTGGGCAAAGGCGGCTACGACCCGCAAGGCTGGATTTTGTGGGTCTTCACCTGGCTACAATCCGCCGCGTCCATCGTCTATGCCTATCTGAGACTGCAACAGCGCGAATGGCGCAAAACGCCCCCCCTGCGGGAAAGGTGGCAAGCCGCCCAAAGGGCGCTGACCTACGCCGGATTCAACCTCAGCCTCGTCCTGGTCGCCGCTATTGTACGCCAGGTTGCCCCCTGGCTCTGGCTCGCCCCCCTGATTCAGATGGCGGAAACGACCTGGGGAAGCCTGAACCCGGCACAGGGCGCAAAACCCGTCTCCATTGGGGTGCGCCAACTGCTCGTAAGCAGTATCTATACCATCGTTTTCATCCTACTGTGGAGGTAGAAATGTCCCAAAAGGAATGGATAACCCTCATCGAAACCCAAGACCGCCTGCAAGCCGAAATCCTGCGCGAGGCGCTGCAAGCCTGCGAAATTCCCGCCCAAATTTTTCAGGAGGGAGCGGCACAATTCGCCTACCCTCTCAGCGTGGGACCTTTGTCCCTTGTGCAAGTTTGCGTCCCCGCAGACCGGGCGCAGGAAGCCCAAGCCTGGCTGCAAGACTATCTTAAAGGCAACCTGGCAGCAGATGATGAAGAAAGTGAAGAGTAAGCCCCCTCTCTGGCTGGCATTTTGCCTGCTTGCCTGGGCGCTGTTTGCCCTGCCGCAAAACGCCCGTGCCGCCGACCCAAGCCCAACGCCCCGCCCCCAAGCCGGGGAAGATGGCGCAAGCCTGTATGCTTCGCTTTGCCTGCCCTGCCATGGGGAGGTTGGGCAAGGGCTAACCGGGGAATGGAAGGCGCAATTCGGCGCAGACCAGCGCTGCGAAGATTGTCACAGCGCGGCAGGTGCCTCGGCGCAGTTCCAATTCCCCGCCGCAGTGCCGCCCCTCGCCGGGCAAAACAGCCTGAGAAGCTTCGTCACCGCCGCCGAACTGCAAACCTACATCCAGACTGCCATGCCCTGGTGGGACCCAGGGTTTATGACATCCCAACAGGCTTGGGCGCTCAACGTGTACCTGCTGCAAATGCGGGGCAACCTGCCCCCCGGCAGCAACCCCGGCGCACAACAAGCCTCCCTCTTGCCCATTCACCTTAAGGCAGACCCCTCCGCCAATGGGCAAACTTGGGGCTGGGCTTTTGCCGTCTTTTTGGGGCTTGCGCTTCTTTTATACGCTCATCACAACCGGAAAAGCCCATGAAAACCAGCCGAAGAGACTTTCTTAAACTAAGCAACCAGGCGCTGCTTGGCATCAGCGCCGCCCTGGGGCTGGGCGGGCTTTTGCGTTACCTCAACTACCAGCCACCCGCCCCGCCCCCTCAACGTTACCCGGCAGGCAACCAAAAAGACTTCCTCCCCGGCGACCGCCTGCACCTGCCAGAAATCCCCGCCCTGCTCATCCACACCCCCGACGGCTTCATCGCCCTCAGCCTGGTTTGTCCACACCTGGGCTGCGTGGTAGAAGAAGAAGGGCAGGAGATTCTCTGCCCCTGTCATGGCTCACGCTACAGCCTCACCGGGGACCTTTTGCAAGGTCCTTCCACCCAATCCCTGCCCCGCCTGCCAGTAGAAATGGACTCGCAGGGCAATCTTTTCATCCTCAAAGGCTAGGCAAATGGCAACCATTCTTGGCGCAAGCCGCGCCTGGCGCACCCTGCAACAAACCCTGGCAGAGTTGAACCTGCAAGCCAACCAACCCGCCGACCTCCCCCCCCTGCAACAGACTCTGCAAGAAGATTTGCGCCACAAACAACTGCAAGCCGATACCCAAACCCGCCAACAATTTGCCCCCCTGGAAGCGGAAATAGAACAGGAAAAAGCCCGCCTGCGCCTCGCCCCCGCCGCCTCGCTGGCTGCGCTGGAAGATAAACTGCGCGAAGTGCAACTTACCCTGGACCTGTACCACAGCGACAAAAGCCTGCTGGGGCGGCTGGGCAACGGATACCGCATCCGCAGGCAGGAGAAAAACCAGGCACACCTGCAAGCCGAAAAAACCGAAATAGAGCAAAATCTCCTGCGCCAACTGCAAGAGCAAGATGCCCTGCTGGAAAAACACCGCGCCGAACTCCTTGCCCAAAGCGCACACCCGCACCGCACCCTCAACGCCCAGGTCGCCCTGCTCAATCAAATCCTGCAATCCAAAGAACTGACCGAAGCCACCCTGCAACACAACGCCCAAAAAGAGCTGCAAAACCTGCCCCCCCCCGCCTGCGTCCTGGCAGGCTTACAAATCGAAACCCAGCAACCTGCCCGGCTGGACGGCAAAACCTACTGGCGCGCCGAAATAGATTTCCTCGCCCTCACCCCCGCCGGGCTGTTCGCCATCCTCGTATATGGCAGCGCCAAACCCGCCTAAAACCCCTACGAACAAATTCGGCGCGGCGCTCACCTTTGCCACGAACTGCTCAAAGACCAATTCCCCGCCCTCAACGCCCGCGCCATCCTCGCCCATCGCGGCGCTTCCGCACCGGAAAATCCTCACAGCGCCGTAAAAACCCTGCCCCTCGGCGAAATCAACCCTTACATCAACTGGTTTCAAGAAAAAACCCTCACAGACCAGGACATCCTCAGCATCGCCCACTTTTTACAGGAACCCGAATGACATCAAAAATCCTTTTCCTTTGCACCGGCAACTACTACCGCAGCCGCTTTGCCGAAGCCGCCTTCAACCACTACGCCCGCCAACACAACCTGCCCTGGCAAGCCGAATCTCGCGGGCTGACCCAAAACGACTGGACAATGGGCAACCGGGGAGAAATCTCCGCCTACACCCTGCGGGAACTTCAAAAATACAACATTCCGCCCCTGCCCGCCCGCCTGCCCCAAAGACTCCAAACCGAAGAAGCCGCCCAATACCAGCGCATCATCGCAATGGATGAAGAAGAACACCTGCCCTATGTGCAGGCATACTACCCCCAAATGCAAAATGTGGAATACTGGCACATCAAAGACCTGGGAGACGAAACCGCTCAAAACGCCATGAGCCAACTGCACGCCAACGTGCAAAAATTAATCCAAAGCCTGGCATAACACCCCAAAGGAGAGAAAATGAACTTTGAACTTAACGAAGAACAGCGCATGTGGCAGCGCACCGTACACGACTTTGTAAAAAGCGAAGTTCAACCCCGCGCCCGCGAAGTGGACGAAACCGCCACCTTCAACTGGGAAGCCACCCGCAAAATGGGCGCACTCGGCTTACTCGCCCTCTCCATCCCCCCGGAATACGGCGGCACAGGCATAGACGCACTCTCTGCCGCCATCGGCATTGAAGAGATGGCTTGGGGATGCGGCTCCACCGCCCTGGCAATTGCCGCTCACAACGGGCTTGGCACCTCCCCCCTCGCCCTCTACGGCAGCCCGGAACTAAAAAAACGCTGGCTGCCCCTGGTCGCCAGCGGACGCGGCAAACTGGGGGCGCTCGCCCTCACCGAACCCGGCGCAGGCTCCGACCTGCAAGGCGGAATCCGCACCAAAGCCGAGAAAATCGGCAACGAATGGGTACTCAATGGCGCCAAAATGTGGTGTACCAACGCCTCCATCGCAGAATACATCATCACCCTGGCACGCACCAACCCGGCAGGCGGCTCGCGCTCCCTCAGCATGATTCTCGTCCCCACCAACACTCCTGGGCTAACCATCCACCCCGCCGAAAAGAAAATGGGGCTAAAAGGCTCCCCCACCCACGCCCTCAGTTACGAAGACGTGCGAGTCCCCCTTCAAAACCTGGTCGGCGAGGAACATCACGGCTTGCACCAAACCCTCGCCACCCTGGATGGAGGCAGAATCGGCATTGGGGCGCTCTCGGTTGGGCTGGCGCAAGCCGCCTGCGAAGCCGCCCTGCAATACGCCGAAACCCGGCAAACCTTTGGCAAACCCATCGCAGAACACCAGGCAATCCAAATCATGCTTGCGGATGCCGCGACTGAAATCGCCGCCGCCCGCCTGATGGTATACAACGCCGCCTGGCGCAAAGAAATGGGCAAACCCTACTCGCAAGAAGCCGCCATGGCAAAACTCTACGCCACCGAAATGGCAGAACGAGTCTGCCGCAACGCCATTCAGATACACGGCGGCATGGGCTACAGTAGCCAATACCCGGTGGAAAGAATCTACCGGGATGCCCGCCTGATGACCATTGGCGAGGGAACCAGCGAAATTCAACGCATGGTCATCGCCCGTCAGATGCGAATCAACCACGCCTGAGCGTTTTACAAAGCCGGGAGTCTGTGTAATAATTTACAAATGCTCTTACACTCCCCCCTGTAAGGCTCCTTAGAGGAAATCGGTATGTCCTTCCAAATAGACGAGATGGAACAGCGCCTGCAAAACCTGATAGAAATTCACCTGGTGAAATACCTGCCCGGACCCGGCTACCGGGACCAAATTTCGCACCATCTGGCAAATGCCCTGCGCCGTCACCTCTCCACCCACGCCTCCGAAGAAGGCGCTCAGGCGCTGCCCCACCAACTGCAAATCACCGTCCACCCCTCCATGCTCTCCGAATGGCAAAAAGACCCCCGCCTGCTGGAAGGACTCATCAAAATCTTCCGGCTGGTAGCCAGCGAACAAAAACTGCGCTTCGATACGCCCCCCTCCATCACCTTCGGCAGTGACCCGCACCTCCCCCTGGACGACCTGCGCGTAAAAACCGGCGCAACCGGCGAACTGGCAGAAACCCAAAACGTAAAAGAAACCCCGCAGCAAGAAACACCCAACCGGGCAGCCTTCCTCATTGTCGGCGGCACAAAAGTCTTCACCCTCAACCAGGCTGTCACCAACATCGGCAGGCGGCTGGATAATCACCTGGTCGTAGACGACCCCCGCGTCTCGCGCTACCACGCCCAAATTCGATATGTGCGCGGGCGATTCATCCTCTTCGACCTCAACTCCACCGGCGGAACCTACGTCAACGGGCAAAGAGTCAGCCAAAGCGTGCTATACCCCGGCGATGTCATCTCCCTCGCCGGTCTGCCCATCGTCTTTGGGCAAGACAACCCGCCCCAATCCGTCCACAGCGGAGACACAGCCCCCCTCTCCCCCTCCGCCAGCGAAAGACGCACCGCCATCCTCAAAAACAACTCCGGCGAAGACTCTCAAAACACATGAGTGCCCTTCTGCTGCTGGGCTTGCGAATACTCGCCGCCGCCGCCCTCTACGCCTTTATGATTTGGGCGCTCGTTCTCATTTGGCGCTCCACCCGTCAGGAAGCGGATTTTCTCTCCGCCCGTAAAATTACCCCGCTCTGGTTGCAAATTCAGGAACCGGGGCGGGAAGCGCGTCTGGTACAGTTTACACAGGGGGATATTCTCATCGGGCGCGACCCGGATTGCGAATGCCCCCTGCAAGACCCCGCCGCCTCTGCCCGCCACGCCCGCCTGCACCACCATCACAACCAATGAGGGCTGGAAGATGTGCAATCCACCAACGGAACCCGCCTAAACGAAGAAACCCTGCAAACCCCCGCCGTCATCGTGGCGGAAGACCTCATCGAATGTGGGCAAACCCGCCTCACCGTACAGTTCACCCCCCCGGAGGAAACACCATGAGCATCCATCCCCCCGCCTTTGCCGTCATCGGCGGCTCTGGGCTATACGCCATGCCCGACCTGCAAGAAACCCAACAAATCGAGTTCGATACCCCCTTCGGCGCACCCAGCGCCCCCATCCTGCTGGGCAAATTGGAGGGGGTCTCAGTCGCCTTTTTGGCGCGGCACGGCATGGGGCATCATATCGCCCCCAGCCAGGTAAACTACCGCGCCAACATCTACGCCCTCAAACAACTGGGCGTAAAACGGATTGTCAGCGTAAGCGCCTGCGGCTCGCTGCGCGAAGACTACGCCCCCGGTCACATCATCATCCCAGACCAGGTATTCGACTTCACCAAACAACGTCAGCGCAGTTTTTTTGAAGAAGACCTGGTCGCCCATCTCGGCGCCGCCGACCCCTTCTGCCCCACCCTCAGCCGCCAGGTATACGAGGCAACCCGTCAAACGGGCGCGACAACCCATCAGGGCGGAACCTTCCTCACCATCGAAGGACCGCGCTTCTCCACCAAAGCCGAATCGCACACCTTCCGCGCCTGGGGCATGTCCCTCATCGGCATGACAGCCTCCCCCGAAGTCTTCCTCGCCCGCGAAGCCGAAATCTGCTACGCCACCATGGCGCACGTCACCGACTACGATGTCTGGCACACCTCCGCCGAACCCGTAACCGTAGAAATGGTCATTAAAACTCTGCACCAAAACACCGCTGCCGCCCAGCAAGCCCTGCTGAACCTGGCACGCGCCCTGCCCCCGGAAGAAGATTGCGCCTGCCAGCACGCCCTCGCCAACGCCATCATCACAAACCCTGCCGCCATCCCCCCTGCCACGCGCCAAAAATTGCAACTGCTGGTGGGCAAATACCTGCCCTAAATTTGTTCGCCACCTACCTGCCCCCCGCCAAAATACAAACCCGCCTGCTGCAATGGGCAGGCTTATTTTTATTCCTGCACTCCCTCGCCCTCAGCCTCTCCCCCGCCGCCAAAATCCACAGTTGGCAGGGAGATTGGCGACTCTCGCATTGGGCAGGCTACCTGGCATGGGCGCTCGCCTTCAGCCTGCTCAACCGCCAAATGCAGCGCCACACCCTCGAAGCCGACCCCTACCTGCTGCCAGCCGCCGCCCTACTCAGCGGCTGGGGGCTGCTCACCATCTGGAGGTTGGATGCCGCCTTTGGTCTGCGTCAGATGCTTTGGCTGCTCTTTAGCGCCTCCCTGGTCTGGTTGGGGCTTCGCCACCCCCACAACCTGAATCTTCTACGCCGTTACAAATACCTTTTACTCAGCGGAGGGCTGCTGCTCACCGCCCTCACCCTCCTGCTCGGCTCCAACCCCGGCGGAGCCGGTCCCCGGCTGTGGCTGGGGTGTTGCGGTCTTTACCTGCAACCCTCCGAACCCCTCAAACTCCTGCTCCTTACCTACCTGGCAGCCTACTTTGCGGGGAAAATGCCCATCCGCACCCGGCTTTTACCCCTCATCTTCCCCACCCTGCTGCTCACCGGGCTGGCGCTTGCCATCCTGCTCATTCAAAGAGACTTAGGCACAGCCTCCATCTTCATCTTCCTATATGCTTCCATGCTTTACCTGGCAAGCGCAAAACGCCGCCTTTTGCTCGCATCCCTGACCATCCTGCTCCTGGCGGCGCTGATAGGCTACTCCTTTGTGGAAGTGATTCAGAGCCGCATAGACACCTGGCTCAACCCCTGGGCAGACCCCTCCGGGCAGTCTTATCAGATTGTCCAATCCATTTTAGCGGTGGCAAGCGGAGGCTTGGAGGGGAGAGGCGCGGGCATGGGCGCGCCAGGGCTGGTTCCGGTTGCCCATTCCGACTTTATCTTTACCTCCATTGCGGAGGAGTACGGGCTTACCGGCGCTCTTGCCCTGCTTGCCCTCTACAGCCTCCTCATTGGGCGGGGGTTTCGGGTGGCGCTGAGGGCAGGCAACCCCTTTTTGCGCCTGCTGGCAGCCGGGATTGTGACCTATTTGGGCGTGCAGAGCATCCTCATCATCGGCGGCAACCTGAGGGTTCTGCCCCTCACCGGCGTTACCCTGCCCTTTGTCTCTTATGGCGGCTCCTCC
>DYNS01000457.1 GCA_020720965.1 Anaerolinea sp.
CGACGCCGTGCCCGCTGTGCAGGTCGAGATAGAACTGCGAGATGAGCGGCGATATTTATGTGCATCCAGAATTCAAAAACCAGGGTGTGGAATCCGCCCTGCTGAGTGCGCTGGAAAATCGTGTCCAGGTTCAGCATATTCCGCTGGCTGCGCCGGGGCAGCACGTCTTTATCCGCGTGGCATTGGATAACAAGGATGAGGCGGGCAAAGTCATCCTGGCGCAGGCTGGTTATGCCCCGGCGCGTTATCATTGGCGGATGGGAATTGAGCTTGAGTCCGCGCCCCCTGCGCCGATTCTGCCACAAGGGCTGGAATTCCGTCCCTTTATCAGAGCCGAACACGCTACCGCTCTCTGGCAGGCACGCAACGAGGCATTTTTCGGAAACTGGGGCAGCCGGCCGTTTACCTTTGAAGAGTTTTCCTACTTCACCTTTGAGAACCCCGAATATGACCCCAGCCTCTGGATGGTGGTCTGGGATGGAGATGATGTGGCTGGTTTTTCTATCAATCAGTTGAAGATGGGCATCGGCTGGATTCACATCCTGGCTGTTCGCCCGGCGTGGCGTGCAAAAAAACTGGGGTGGGTGCTGCTTCGGCGCTCTTTTGCTGAGTTTTATCAGCGCGGCATAAAATCCATCGGCTTGGGAGTGGATGCAGCCAACGTCACCGGCGCAACCAAACTTTATCAAAAGGTCGGGATGACTACAGTTAGCGAGTTTGTGACAATGGAAAAAGAGCTCCGTGCCGGGGATGGATAACAAGGATGGTCTTTTCGACAGGCGAGTTACGGTTTACTTGAGAGCAAAAAAAGCAAAACTAAACACTCGTATTTATCCGTTTCCTCAGTGGACAAACCCAAAATTCCGCAAAAAAAGAGACCCGCCGAAAAGCGGGTCTCTTTTTTTGCGGCTGGTCTTGTGCCACAAGAGGGATGCTCACGAACATGAGCCACCAAAGAGGCTCGAACTCTTGACCTGACGATTACGAATCGTCTGCTCTACCATCTGAGCTATGGTGGCAATACAGCGGGCAAGGTTATAAAAGATTTTGAGATTTTACGCAATTGCCGCACCGACCGTTTTTTAAGGCAACATCATCTTTTGGGTTTGTGCTTGCGCCTGGGCATACGGGTACACTTGCCCGCCAAATGCCTGGGCAAAGGAGAGCGCATCTTCTTCTTTGCCAAAGGCTAACGCTGAGGGAGCACAGCAGGGCGCGACCCGGCTATGCAAAACGTACCATGCCTGGGTGGCGTTGAGCATGGTTCCGTAAAGAAAATCGGCGGTCATTATGCTTTCCGGGTGCAGGGGCTGCTTTAGCGAGAGAAAGCCGCAGTGGGCGCAACAAGTTTGCAGGCGTATTCCGCTTTGGGTGTGGATGGTAAAGACAAGGCGCGGATTGTTTTCTTTTCCACACTGCAAACACCCTTCGGGGCTTCGGGTTGGGGGCAGGCAAATTCCGCCGGGAACTTTCTCCACAAGCCCTTGCCGCTTCAGTGCCTGCATCTCGCGGTATGCCGTTGCCTGCGAAATGCCAAGCGCCTGCTGAATTTTTTCCGCGTCCACTGCGCCCGATTCGGCTAAAACTTGCATAATTTTTTGTTGGCGGGGTGATATAGAAGTCATCTTGCCTGCTTTGAGGGAGATTTGATAAAATAAGAGAAATAAGATACAAATTTATCAAATTTTCTCACACATCTACCAAAAGTCAAGGAGACCCGCACATGAAAAAAATCACCCTTTCCCTCGTTCTGCTACTCCTTCTTGGCGCTTGCGCCGCGCCGATGATGCACAGCGCCCCAGCCAACGCCGAGCCGGTTGCCTCGCTTGCCGGGCTGCAAATTTCTTCCCCCATGGCTATGGCGGCTAACACAGGGGATGTCACCGGCGTATTTCTTGCCATCAAAAACACTGGCGCGGAAGCCGACCGGCTTCTGAGCGCCAAAAGCGATGCCGCCGAGGTGGTGCAAGTCCACGAGACGACCATGAAAGACGGCATTATGTCCATGCAAGAAGTCCCCGGCATAGACCTGCCCGCCGGAGAGACGGTTTTGCTGAAGCACGGCGGCTACCACATCATGCTCATCAACCTGAAGCAGGATTTAACACCCGGCACGACCCTCACCATCATC
>DYNS01000004.1 GCA_020720965.1 Anaerolinea sp.
TGCAAGTTTTGGTGGATGTGGAAGGCTACCGCGCCCGCCGCGAGAAGCAGCTGCGCCAACTCGCCGTCCGCATGGCGGAACAAACCATCCGCACCGGCAAACGCCAAACGCTGGAGCCTATGTCCGCCGCCGAGCGGCGTGTGATTCACCTCGAACTACGCAATCACGCCGAAGTCGTGAGCGAATCTACCGGTGAGGAACCCAATCGCAAGGTAACAATTCGGCTGAAGTAGAGATTATTTCCCAAACCAAAAACGCCGCCGGTGATTTTCACCGGCGGCGTTTTTTTTACTTCCGCGCTCAGGCTTTTTGGCGGCGCAGGTAGAACTTGGTGGCTTCTTCTGCCAGGGCGGGGATGATTGCCAAACCAACGACAACCGCCCATTCGGTGGGGGAGGGGTTGTGGGTGTTGAAGATGGGCTGCAAGAACGGTACAGTTGTCACCAGTACCAGCAGGGTAGCGGAGGCGGCTACGGCATATTGCATCCACTTGTTGGAGAAAACGCCGATGGAAAGCAGCGAAGCCCGCTCCGAGCGCACGGTGTAGGCGCGGAAGAGTTCCGCAAACGAGAGGGTGAGGAAAGCCATTGTTTCGGCGGTTTGCACATCCACCCCGTTCCAGTCGTGTTGCAAAACGAACCAGAGCGGGTGCATTCCGGCGGGGATGTTCGCGCCCGCTTCCAGGTGCCAGAGCAAGCCCAACACAAAGGCGGTGAGGACGGCGCCGGTTTGGGCAAAGGTTTGCACCAAAATCCCCAACTGCATGGGTTTGTTGATGATGGGTTCATCTTTGGGGCGGGGATGCTGGTCCATAATGTCCGGGTCGCCCTTTTCCATTGCCAGCGCCAAAGCGGGCGCTCCATCCGTCACCAGGTTCAGCCACAGTAGCTGAATTGCCGTCAGCGGCGCGGGCAAACCCGCCAGGGTGGCGAGGAAGATAATCATAATTTCGGCGACATTGCTGGAAAGCAGGAAGAACACAAATTTACGAATGTTGCTGTAAATAATGCGTCCCTGCTCCACTGCGGAGACGATGCTGGCATAATTGTCGTCCGTAAGCACCATATCCGCCGCGCCTTTGGCAACGTCTGTGCCGGTGATGCCCATTGCCACGCCAATATCGGCGCGTTTGATGGCGGGGGCATCGTTTACGCCGTCCCCGGTCATGGCGACAATTTGATTATTGGCTTGCAGCGCGTCCACAATTCGCATTTTGTGCTCCGGCGAGACGCGGGCAAAGACATCTGTCTCTAGCACGGTTTTTTGCAACTCGGCATCGCTCAGGTCATCAATTTGTGCGCCTGCCAGCACTTTATGACCAGGACGCAGCAAGCCAATCGCCTCCGCAATGGCGCGGGCGGTGTTGGGGTAATCCCCGGTAATCATCACCGTCCGAATTCCGGCGGCGAGGGCTTTCATCAGGGCGGGTTTCACTTCCTGGCGGGGCGGGTCAATCATCCCCAGCAAACCGGCAAAGACCAGTTCGCGCTCCACCATTTCCGGGGTCAGGTCGGTATCCGGCACATCTTTATCCAAGCGGTAGGCAACCCCCAGCACCCGCAGCGCGTCTTTGGTCATGGCATCGTTTGCCGCCAAAATCTTCTCGCGGGCGGCATTGGTGAGGGGCTGCGGCTTGTCGTCCATGCCCTGATAGTGCGTACACAATTTCAGCACCACATCCGGCGCGCCTTTTACCGCCACCACGTCCCAATCGCGTACCGAGGCATCATAAAACGGAGAGGGGTCTTCGGGGCGGGGGTCCACAATGCTGTGAACCGTAATCATCCGCTTGCGGTCGGAATCGAAGGGAATTTCGTTCTCACGCGGATACGCCCGGTCTATATCGTGATGCAGCGCCCCGGCTTTTTCCGCCGCAACCAGCAGCGCGGCTTCGGTCGGGTCGCCGATGATGCGGGCTTTTTGCTCGCCCTCTTCCACTTCGGCATCGTTGTTAAGCGCTCCCAGCCACAAGGCGGTGAGAATGGCGGGGAATTGCCGGGGCTCGGTCACTTTGCCATCTACAACAAAATCACCTTTTGCCACGTAGCCCGTGCCGGTGACATTGACAAACTGCCCATCCGCCCAAATGCGGGTGACGGTCATCTCATTTTGGGTCAGGGTTCCGGTTTTGTCGGAGCAGATGGTCGTTGCCGAGCCGAGGGTTTCCACCGAGGAGAGTTTGCGAATGAGGGCATGACGTTTAATCATCTCCTGCATTCCCAGGGCGAGAGAAATCGTCACAACGGCGGGCAAACCTTCCGGCACGGCAGCAATTGCCAGGCTGACGGCAATCATAAACACTTCGGTAATTTCGCGGGCGAACTCGCCAAAATAATCCACCGGGGCGCTAAAGAGCAGGCTTATCTCGGTGCGGTTCACCAGCGCCACCAAAAAGACCACCAGCACCAGGACGAGCGCCCCAATGCTGAGGGTTTTTCCCAGTTCATCCAGGCGGCGTTGCAAAGGCGTTTCTTCCGACTCCACCGACTGCAACATTTCCGCAATCAGCCCCAGTTGGGTGCTCATGCCGGTTGCGGTCACAACTCCCCTGCCGCGCCCGTAAGAGACGGTCGTCCCCATGAAGGCGGTATTTTTGCGGTCTCCCAGCGGGGCATCCGGGTCAATTTGCAGGGCGGCATTTTTTTGAACAGGGAGGGATTCCCCGGTGAGGGATGCTTCCTCCACCCGAAGATTGACCGCCTCCAACAGGCGCACATCCGCCGGGATGAAGTTGCCCGCTTCGAGGAAGACAATATCCCCCGGAACCAGTTCCCGCGCCGGGAGGGTGATGCGTTGTCCCTCGCGTAGTACCTGCGCTTCGGGCGCGGCGAGTTTCTTCAGCGCCGCCAGGGCTTCTTCGGCGCGTTTTTCCTGCACAATCCCCAGGGTGGCGTTGAGGATGACAATGGCGATGATGGCGCCCGCGTCAATAAATTCGGCGGTGGAGCCGGTGTGTACATACTCGTTCCAACCAATCACACCAGAAATGATGGCGGCGATGATGAGCAGCATCACCACAAAATCGCTCAACTGCTCCCACAACAGGGCTAAAAAGCCGGGGCGCGGGGCTTCGGTCAGTTGGTTAGGTCCGTGTTCTGCCAGGCGCTGGGCGGCCTGAGCGGCGGTTAAGCCATTTTCTGCCACCTGTAGGCGTTTGAGAACATCTTGCGAGGAGAGGGTGTGCCAGCCTGTACTGGCAGATTGGGCGCTTACTTTTTCTGGGGTCATTTACACACTCCGAGGGGAAAGATTATTTTCCGGCGCAAACAGCATAACGAACCGCAAAGAGGCACACTTTGCGGTTCGTTGGGTTGCCGGGGGTTACTCTGGGGCGATGCGGGTATTGGGGAGGATGGTGGTATCTTTGGGGATGACGACAATGCCATCTTGCACGACCCAGGTTCCCGCGTCTATTTCGGTGCCGCGCGGGAAGGGTTTGATGACCGTGCCCTCGCCAATGCGGACGTTTTTATCTAAAATAGCGCCTTCAATGACGCATTTTGCGCCAATACCCAGGGGCACTTCTCCCTGCCGCCCGGAGGGGCTGTCGTAAAAGTCTGCGCCCATGACAACGCTGTCTTTTACCTTTGCCCCAGGTCCAATATGGCTGCGCAAGCCTACCACGCAGTTGCTCACCTCCGATTTGACGATGCGGCAGCCCTCCGAGAGCAGAACGTCTTTCAGTTTGCTATCCTGCACCGAGGAGCCGGGTAAGATGCGCGGGTTGGTGTAGATGGGGCTTTCCGGGTCGAAGAAGCTGAATTCCGAGTTGGCGGAAGCCAGTTCCAGGTTGGTTTCGTAAAAAGAGCGAATCGTCCCGATGTCTCTCCAATAATCGTCAAAGTTGTAGCCATACACTACATGCGAGCGCAGAGCGTTGGGGATGACATCCTTGCCAAAGTCGTCGTGGTCGGGGAAGTTGGTGAGCAAATCAATCAGCACCGAGGTCTTAAAGACGTAGATGCCCATCGAACCCAGGAAGGGGCGTTCCGGGTCATCCGGGCGGCTGATGAATTGATTCTGCACCGCCGGGTCTTTGGGTTTTTCCACAAAGGCGGCAATCCGCCCATCTTCCGACACCTTCAGAATGCCCAGGCGGGAGGCTTCCTGTTTGGGGACGGGTTGTACCGCTACGGTGACATCTGCGTTGTTATCCCAGTGAAACTTCGTCAGGGCGGCGTAATCCATGCGGTAGAGATGGTCGCCCGCCAAAATCAGGACGTGCGATGCATCCGAAGCCACAATTTCCCTAATTTGCTTGCGGACGGCATCCGCCGTGCCTTGATACCAGTCGTCACTTTGCAGGGTTTGCTCGGCGGCTAAAATTTGCACCCACCCTGTATGAAAGTTATCAAACTGATAGGTGCGGGTGATGTGCCGGTTGAGCGAAACCGAGTGAAACTGGGTTAACACCGCAATGCGATAAATGCGCGAGTTAATGCAGTTGCTGATGGGAATATCAATGAGACGATATTTCCCCGCCACCGGCACCGCAGGCTTGGCACGCAGTTTGGTCAACGGATGAAGGCGGGCGCCCCTTCCCCCGCCAAGAATAATAGCAAGAACATCGTCCAGGTTTGGCATAGTAGTCTCCTTGTGCAGTAAACTCCCAAAAAATGATGTCGCACCCTGTACTTCGTGCGTCAACCTATTATATACGCAACTGCCAAAGCCACCCAACCGGTAGATTAAACAAAAAAGACCGCAATGCTGCGGTCTCGCTAACGCCCTTGGGCGCCCGGGCTGCCGGAAGGTTTCCCTTCGTCCTGACGACAAACCCGTCCTGCCGAGGCAGGGGCTACTCCCCGTATCAAAAATCTTGTCTGGTATAATGCTGTGCCGAAGGAGGGAATCGAACCCTCACTCCTCACGGAACACGATTTTGAGTCGTGCGCGTCTGCCTGTTCCGCCACTTCGGCGTGGATTTGCTCTGTAAAGCGCGTGCTAGTATAACCACTCTTTTAGATAAGGTCAAGATGAAACTCGGAATTATCGGACTCCCCCAATCGGGCAAGACAACCCTCTTCAACGCCCTCACCCGCTCCAACACCCCTACCACCGCCTCCGCCGGGCGCATCGAAGTCCATACCGGCGTGGTGGATGTCCCCGACCCGCGTGTGGGCTTGCTTTCTGGCATGTTCAAGCCCCGCAAAACCATATACGCCAAAGTGACCTACGCCGACATCGCCGGTTTGGAAGGAACCCAAAAAGGCATTTCCGGGGTATTGCTTAACAACCTGGCGCAAATGGACGCTTTTATTCATGTTGTGCGTAACTTTGAGGACGACAACATCCCCCACCCCTCCGGCTCGGTGAACCCGGCGCGGGATGCCGAAGCCATGCTCTCGGAACTGCTCATCAACGACCTGATTGCAGTGGAACGCAAGATGGAACGCCTGGTGGACGAGCGCCGCAAAGGGGGAACCGATAAAACCCTCAATGAGCGTCAGACGGTTTTGTTTCAACGCCTGTTGGATGCTCTTAACGAAAATATTCCCCTGCGAAAGTTGGAATTTTCTGCCGATGAACAAAAGGAACTTGCCAGCTTTGGGCTTCTCACCCGCAAACCGGTTTTAACCGTTTTCAACACCGGCGAACTGCAAACCGCCCCGGCGCTAGACCTGGACCATCCCAGCGTGAGCCTGCCCGGAAAACTGGAGATGGAAATTGCCCAACTACCCGAAGAAGACGCGCAAATGTTCATGGCGGAATATGGCATTACCGAACCCGCCCTCAACCGCATGATTCGCCTCTCGTTTGACTTGCTCAACCTGCAAGTTTTCTTCACCGTAGGAGAAGACGAAGTCCGCGCCTGGACAACCCGCCGCCACGCCACTGCTGTAGAATCTGCCGGGGAAATTCACACCGACCTTTCTCGCGGGTTTGTCCGCGCCGAGGTGGTGGGCTACGAAGATTTGGTGAGCCTGGGGAGCATGACGGAGTGTAAAGCCAAAGGTAAATTTCGGCTGGAGGGCAAAGAATACATCGTCAAAGACGGAGATATTGTTCACATTCGCTCCAGTTTATAAACCAAAAAGCCCCATCCGTTTGGATGGGGCTTTTTGGTTAAGTGCGGCTGCTTAGTTTCATGTAGCCTGCCAGCAGGGGATGCACGCGCTGAATTTCCTGGGCGATGTTGTGCGCCACCTCGCGGATGGCGAAGTGGGCGTTGGGGGCGCTGCGTAACTGGCAGAAGGCAAATGCTTGCCGCAGGTTGAAGGTTGCCAACACCCGGCGGTAAAAGCCGTTGGGGACAACGTATTGCGCCAGCAGGGGGTTGGCGGCTTCCAGTTTTTGCCACATCTCCCCGGCGGAGTCCATTGCGCGGCGATATTCGCCTTCCAGACCGGCTTCTTGCAGCAGAGGGGGGGTGAAGTAGCCGAGGTGAGCGGTTTGTAGTTGGGGGGTTTGAGTCATCATGCGGTGACGCTTGAATTCGGCGTAAGCGCCCTGGTCCATGATGAGTTCAAAGGTGTAGGAAACGTGTTCCAACTCTCGCAGGGGGGCATCAAAACGCCCCAAGTGTTGGAGTAATGCCTCGGCAACGGCATCCGCGCCCAGGGTGGGCAGGGCGGCGAGTGCCTGGGCGTAGTCCATGCTGCCAAAACGGAAGAGCGCGGCGGCGAGGATTTGCTTTTCTCCTTCTGCGGTGTAAGAGATGAGGTGGCAGGCTTGGGGGGCGGGGCTGGGGGGGATGGTTTTTGCCAGTTGGCTGAGGTTTTGGCTGGCTTGTTGAAGGTATTCTTGCGGTTCGGCGTACTTTACCAGGGTGGGGGCTTCGGCTTGGGCGGCTTGTTTAACGGCTTCGCCAATTTGGCGCACTTCTTCTAGCCCGTGCGAGCGCCATTTGCGGATGGCGTTTTCTAATACGCGGGCGTTGGCGGTGATGCCTACGTTGGCGAGGGAGGCGGCCGGGAGCAGGTAACGGCAGGAGTCTACATATTGGGAGCGGATGCGCCTATCCCAGGCTTCTTCGGTTTCGTTTTCTCGTTGGGGGGCTGTTTTTTGGATGAGGGCGCGTGCCGGGGCGAGGGAGTTGGCGTAGGTGCGGAAGAGCATTTGGCAGGTTGCGGTGTATTCCGGGCGCAGGGGGCTTTTTTCCATCTCTGGCGGGGTGTAGAAGCTGTCTTCTTCCCATTTTTGGTAGCGGGTGGATTTTTCGGTGTAGGAGGCGAGGCGGTTGGATTCGATGGCTTCCATTGCCACCCTGGATGCGTTTTCTATGGCGATGTGTAAGACGGCGTGTTCTGCTACCGAGGCGTGCCCGTAGCCGACTACCCATTTTTCGTGAAATTGAGCGCTGCTTTCTTCGCTTAGTTCTGCGGCAATTTCTTGGAAGGATTGGGGGGAGCGGCTGGTTTTGGCAAAGGTGACGGCGATGGTTTCGGCGCTGAGCAGGCGGGGGGAGAGCAGGTACACTTCTCGCGGGCGGGGCATGGGCTGTCCTTTTTAGAGGATGGTGACTTCGGCGCCTTCGTAACTGGCGCTGAGGGCAAAGATGCGGGCGGGTAAGCCTGCCGCCACAAATTGGGCTTGCATGGCTTTGCCAATTTGCTCATCCGCTTTGGCGGAGAAGGCGATGAGGCTGGGTCCTGCCCCGGAGAGGGCTACGGCGGCTGCCCCTGCCTGGCGGGCGGCTTGCAGGGCGGCTTGAGCGCCGGGGATGAGCGGCAGGCGGTAGGGTTGGTGTAGAGCGTCTGTCATTGCTTTGCCCAGCAGGTCCAGGTCGCCGGTACGCAGGGCTTCGGTGACGAGTACCGCCCGGCTGATGTTGTAGATGGCATCTTGGCGCGGGATGGTTGTGGGTAGGATGGCGCGTGCCTGGTGGGTGGGGAAGTCGAAACCGGGTAGGACGATGGTGACGTGCATGGGGGAGCGGTTGGCGCGGGCAGGTAGTTTGAGGGAGATGACCCGCCCCTCATGCACGATGGAGGCGACCAGCCCGCCGAGCATGGCGGGGGCTACGTTATCCGGGTGTCCTTCGGTTTCGATGGCGAGTTTGAGAACTTCTTCTTCGCTGAGGGGGTTGCCGAGCAGGGCGTTGGCGCCCAACATGCCGGTTAGCAGGGCGGCGGAGGAGGAACCCAGCCCAGAGCCGATGGGGACTCGGTTGAGACAGTGAATATCCATGCCGGGGCAGGGCTGCCCGGCGAGGGCGTATAACTGCAAGGCGCTTTGGACGATGGTGTTTTCTGCGCTTTCGGGGATTTTCCCCTGCCCTTCGCCGCGAACCTGAATGTGGATTTGTCCGTCTGTGCGCGGGCTGAATTCGGTTTCGTTCCAAAGGTTGAGCGCCAGCCCCAGGGCATCGAAGCCTGGTCCCAGGTTGGCGGTTGTTGCGGGGACTTTTACGAGGATTTTCATAGAATTTCCTTATCTGGTGCGCTTGCTATGACGTTAATAATTTCAGATGGAAAAATCTCTGATAAGCGCCCCGTCTCAAATGCCTTCTTGACATACTCTTTATGGTATTTATCTTTCTTACTGGGCGACCATCCTGCTGCTGACGATAATAGGTGTGGAAGAATCTTGGAACCATCCATGCAATCTAGAACAGCGCTCAAGTCGGGCATTTGATTGACGCACTTATTGTTTGCTTTTACATTCCTAAGACTAGGAAAGAAGTATTTCGTTATTGCTTCACGAAGGATTGAATTCACTCTGTCTTGCGTTAAACCGATTACTAGCCCGCAAATATCGGTGTCAAGAAGATAATTCTCTATGCAATACTTCCCAAGTTGTATTAAGTTAGGATGTTCAGGATTTTTTAGCGGTTGATTGTCTCCATCTACTAAAAAGTACACATTTTTGAAAATACTTAACTTGTTGTAGTGGGATGCGAATCGTTTAACATTGTCTGCGTTGCCTGCTCTTTCCACGTCTACACTTTTGTGCATACATTCGGCAATTTTGCTAAGCACTGTTTTGTGGGCGTGGTCTTCAACCAAAAAAGTTATTTTTGATGGTTGGGTTAGTTCTTTTGGAGAGACAGTGACCGGAATTAAATCATTTTTACTTAGCCGAATTGCACAACGTGGGCATTCTTCGGTAAATTCAATATCTTCCCCGTTCCAGAGCCGCTCTGATATTTCTGGGTCATCGGAGTTGGGTGACCACTTTGTTGTTCCAGGGTCTCCGTCTTCTTTTGCATTATCATCAAATATTAGTCCGCAGCTAGGACACATGAAACGAATTGCTAAAAACGGGTCGTCTAATTTGTAAGATATAGTTGAGTTTGTAATTAATTTCATGTTTTTCTCCATCTTGGCTAATATTGTTGACGTAACTTCAAAATGTAACTACAATATGAGCATGAATTACGAATGGGATGAGCAAAAACGGCGTCTCAACATCAAGAAGCACGGCATAGATTTTATAGATGTTCCCGGTATTTTTGATGGCGATACCGTAACGCTGCCGGATGAGCGTTTTGATTATGGCGAGAGTCGTTTTATTGTAATGGGGATGTTAAGAACTCTGGTGCTTCTCGTTGTGTATACAGAACGCGGCAAGGACATTCGTATCATTTCGGCAAGAAAGGCTACCAAAAATGAGCAATTCTACTATTTTGAACAAATCACAAACCGATTGGGAACGTCTTGGGGCGATGAGTGACGAAGAAATTGATACTTCCGACCTCCCGGAACTGACCCCGGAGATGTTTGCCAAAGCCGTTGTGAAGAGCGGTCTGACCCCAAAGGATAATAAAGCCCAGGTAACGATTCGGGTTGACCAGGATGTCTTAACCTGGTTCAAATCTCAGGGGCAGGGGTATCAAACCCGCATTAATGCCCTGTTGCGGGCTTACATGGAAGCCAACTTAAGCCCGCAACGGTCATCCAAGCCGTAAATAGATAGTTACATTACAAGATTACTTCTTCCAACGCATCCAGCCGGGGGGGGACGATTTTGGGCTTACCCATGCCCTGGGTGATGATGTCTGGGTCTTTCATGCCGTGTCCGGTGCAGACGGCGACAATGCGCTTGCCCTGGGCGGCAAACTGCCCGGCGGCAATCTCTTTTGCCAGCCCTGCCAGCCCTGCCGCCGAGGCAGGTTCCACCCAAATGCCTTCCAGCATGGCGAGTTGGTTTTGCATGTGCAAAATCTCCTCGTCTGTTGCGGCGATGATGCGCCCGTCCGATTCTTCGGCGGCTTGCAGGGCTTGTTCGCCTCGCGCCGGTTTGCCAATGCGGATGGCGGTTGCCACCGTCTCTGGTTTTTCCACCGGGTGTCCCAGCACCAGCGGGGCAGAACCGGCGGCTTGTACGCCCAAAATGCGCGGAAGACCTGTCCAGCGCAGGTTGTTATATTGCTGGAACCCCGCCCAGTAAGCGGTGATGTTGCCAGCGTTGCCAACCGGTAGACACAACCAGTCTGGGGCGCTGCCGAGGGTGTCGCAAATTTCAAAGGCGGAGGTTTTCTGCCCTTCTATCCGAAACGGGTTGATGGAATTGACCAGCGAGATGGGGTGCTTTTCCGAAATCTGTACCACCATTCCCAGCGCGTCATCAAAAGAGCCGTCAATTTGCACCACTTGCCCGCCATAGGCAACTGCGCCTGCCAGTTTGCCCGCCGCCACTTTGCCCTGCGGAATCAGCACAATGGCTTTCATTCCGGCGCGGGCGGCGTAGGCGGCAGCGGAGGCGGCTGTGTTGCCGGTGCTGGCGCAAATAACGGTCTTCACCTCCCGCCCGGCGGCTTCGCTGATGGCGGCGGTCATGCCCCGGTCTTTGAAGGAACCGGTTGGGTTCAGCCCCTCGTATTTGATGAAAAGTTCAAACCCGCCACCCAAAGCGCGGGCAAGGTTGGGCGCGGAGATGAGCGGGGTGTCGCCTTCCAGCAGGGTGATGGGGCGGGTGTGGGCGGGGAGTTGCAGTAAATTGCCGTATTTATGTAAGAGTCCGTTGTAAGACATACGATTTTTCCATTCTTTGCAAAAATTGGGGCTAGTTTAACACAAAAAAACGGGCGACTTTTGTCGCCCGTTGGGGGTTATGCCGAAAGCGGCGGCGCGTCTTTGTCGTACACTTGCACTTGCACATCCAACCCTTCTTCGTTAAGCAGGTTCATGGCGGGCATAAAAGTCGCGTCCTTAATGGTGTTCATATCGCCTGCGGGGGCAAGCACCGTCAGGCGGGCTTCCTCCTCAGACATTTTTACAACCTTCATTTGCGCTCCGGCGCTTACCGCCGTAATTCTGGCTTGCATTTGGGCAATGGCTTCATCCAAAGACATAGGTGCCTCCAGTGGTTTCTTGTAGCAAAATTATAGCCCAAAACCCCGGCGTGGCGGGTGAATGGTACAATTTTCCCATGAACTTTTCTCAAATTACCGATGACCTGTTTATTGGCGGGATGCCCGCCCCGGAAGAATACGCCGAACTGCACCGCCGGGGCGTGATTCTCACCATCAACATGCGCTTCATCCAAAAATTGCCCGCCGGGATGTCCTCCCCGCCGCCCTACGAGGTGCTTTGGTTGCGCACCTGGGATAACCCTCTCCTCCCCATTCCCCTCCGCGCTCTGGAGCAGGGAACCCGCCGCGCTTTGCAGGCGCTGGAGGCGGGCGGCAAAGTCCATGTTCATTGCGCTTATGGCAGGCATCGCAGCGTGGCAATGGGCGCGGCAATTTTGCTGGCGCAAGGCTACACTCCCCAAGCCGCCATGCAGCAGATTAAAACCCACCGCCCCGCCGCCGACCCGGATGTGTTCTACATTCGCAGCCGAATTTTTGCCTTTAGCCGTTATTGGCAGGCAAACGCTCATCGCTAAAGAAAAAACCTCCCCAGCGGGAGGTTTTTTCTCTACTTTGGTTGAGTCTTCTGCGGGTTCATCAGGGTCATCAGGCGTTTTACATTGCTCTGAAGGGCATCTAACGCCTGGGTTTGCGGCTCGTTGAGCGCCCCCATTTTGCCATCCATTAGCAGTTGCAGGGGGTAAGACATGCCCTGCACGGTGGTTTGCAGCTGCTTCCGCAGGTTATTCAACTCCAGGTTTTTGCGTTCCTCCCCGGCTTTTGCCGCCTCGGCAGATTGGGCAAAGGCGCGGAAGAGCTGAGCATTGACCAGCGAGATGGAAGCGTAATCGGCAATGGCTTCCAGAAGGGTTTGTTCGGTTTGGGCAAACACCCGCTCGGTTTTGCGTATCACCGTCATTAAACCAATTGCCTGGTCTTTGACCTTAATCGGCACAACCATCACAGACTTGCCCAGGGTGGAGACTTTGAACTTTTGCAGGGCAGAACCGTGAATTTCCAGCGTAGCGGCAGACATGGCGACCAAAACGCTTACGCCGTCATCCAAAGACTGACCAATCTTCTTCCCCCAGGCATCTGGCAAGCCCCGGTGCGCCGCCAGCACAAAGGTTTTGGCTTTTTCATCCTTCAGGGTCAGCCAAGCCATATCGGCTTCGGTCACTTGCTTCACGGCTTCCACAATTTTTTCCAACAATGCCCGCTGGTCTGTAGTGGACATGACCGCCCGCCCTACGGCAAAAATGGTCGTCAGTTCCCGCACCCGGCGCTGAAGTTCGGCGTTGGCTTGCTTCAATTGCGCGTCCAACTTCTCGCGGGCGTGTGCTTCGCGCATCTGCTTTAGCGCCCTCTCCACCGCCGAAACGACCTCCGCTTCACGCGGCGGCAGCATCAAATAGTCATATGCCCCCAGCCGAAAAGATTGAATAACGCTCGGCTCCTGTCCTTTTTCCGCCATCACAATCAGGGGTGTATTCACCCCCTGAGAAGAAAGCGCAACCAGCAGGTCTTTGCCGCTTAAGCCGGTCATGCTCAGGCTGGCAAGGATGACATCCGGCTGAAACTGCACCGCCAGCCGAATCGCTTCTGCGCCATCGGCTGCCACACGCACCTGATACCCCAACGGCTGCAAAGCCTGACGCGAAATCAGGTCGCTTACGTCCGGGTTATCATCAACAACGAGGATTTTTTCACTCACAGTGGGAGACATAGAAGCTATGATAGCATGAAACTTTCACTTTGCGCTTAAAATTTTGTAGGGCGTATAATTTGGACATGGAAAAAACCCTTCGCCAGGAAGCCACAGTTGCCGTAGTCATCCCCGCCTACCGGGTGGAGAAAGAATTGGGCGCAGTCCTGCAAAGCATCCCCGCCTTCATTCGGCACATCATCGTTGTCAACGATGCCTCGCCAGATGCCACCGCCCAGGTTGCCGCCCAGGCAGCCCAAGCTGATGGGCGCATCTGTCTTCTCCATCACCCCCAAAACCGGGGCGTAGGCGGAGCCATGATTACCGGCTACCAAAAAGCTCTGCAACTAGGCGCGGACATCATCGTCAAAGTGGATGGGGACGGGCAAATGAACCCCGCCGACATCCCCGCCCTCATTGCCCCCCTTCTGCAAGCCAAAGCCGACTTTACCAAAGGCAACCGCTTTCGAGATTTTCGCGCCCTTACCCAAATGCCGCTTGTGCGGCGGGTGGGCAACATTGGGTTGAGCTTTCTCGCCAAAGCCGCCAGCGGTTACTGGAACATCTTTGACCCCACCAACGGCTTCCTCGCCATCCGCGCCAGCGCTCTCCGCCGCCTGCCCCTGGAAGAAATTCATCACACCTACTTTTTTGAAATCTCTCAACTCTGCCAGCTATACCACATCGGCGCAGTCGTGCGCGATGTTCCCCTGCCTGCCCGCTACGCCGCAGAGACCTCCAACCTCTCCATTCCCCGCGTCCTGCTGGAATTCCCCCCCCGCCTCCTCGTTGCCTTTGTGCGCCGCATTGCCCTGCACTACTTCTTATACGACTTCTCCCTCGCCTCTGTGTACCTGCTGACAGGCTTTCCTCTCTTCCTTTTTGGGATTATCTTCGGCAGTGTGGAATGGTTCGCCTACGCCAGTCGGGGCATCCCAGCCCCCACCGGAACAGTCATGCTCGCCACATTGCCCGTCATCCTCGGCATTCAACTCCTGCTCTCCGCCGCCGCCATAGACCTGCAATCCATCCCTACCCAACCCCAGGAAGAAGCATGAAAACAGCCCCGGCGCTCTCTTTTGCGCCTTTGGGGCAGATGGAAAACCCCCGCCTGCTGGGGCGTTACCTGCCCGCCCTGCCCCAAGACCTCGCCCAGGAAGTTTTCCGTTCATTTCCCCACCCGCAACCCTGGGCGCTGGAGCCTTTCGGTGCTTCCCCCGCCTTTGCTTTGCAGCTTGCCCATGCCGGAGCGCGAGTCTTGGTCTGCGCTCCCAACCCGGTCATCCGATTTTTACTGGACCTGGAAGCCCAACCGCCCAGCCCCCAAGACCTCTCCGCTGCTCTGGCAGACCTTGCCTCTGCCCGTAAAGATGGCGAGCGGCTGGAAACCCACCTCCAATCCCTTTACCTCACCCGCTGCCCCTCTTGCGGCAGTGAAATCCCCGCCCAAGCCTTTGTGTGGCAAAAAGAACCCCGTACCCTGGTGGGGCGCGTATTTCGGTGTCACTGCGGGGCAGGCGGAGAATTACCCGCCACCCCGGAAGACCAGCAGCGTGCCCTCGCCTGGTCTGGCGCGGCGGGGTTGCATCGCAGCCGCATTTTGGGGCGGGTTGCCCCCCAGGGCGACCCAGACCGGGAATTTGCGGAAGAAGCCCTGCAAACGTACCCGCCCCGCGCCCTATACGCCCTTGGCAGCCTTTCCAACCGGCTGGAGACCATTTACACCACCGCAGAGCGCAGGCGTTGTATGCAGGCGCTTTTGCTGGGCGCGTTAGATGCATCTCTTGCCCTGGGGGAAGATTCGGAATCCCCTCCATCCTTGGGTTTGCCGCCCGTGTTTCGGGAACAGAACGTTTGGCTGGCGCTGGAGCAGACCCGGCAAACCCTTAGCGCCGCGGATGCGCTGCCCACTCCCCTCACCTTGTACCCGGAGGAACCTCCCGAAAGCGGGGGGGTGTGCGTGTTTGAGGGCGCTTTGCGTCAGTTGGCGCCGCACCTGCCGGAAAGCGGGCTGAATTTTGTTGCCGGGGTTCTACCCCGTCTGAGCCAGGCGTTTTGGGTTTTTTCGGCTTTGTGGGCGGGGTGGCTGTGGGGGCAGGATGCGGCGAATCCGTTTAAATCCGCTTTGCGCCGCCGCCGTTATGACTGGGCTTGGCAAACCCAGGCGTTGGGGGCTTTGTTTGGGGCTTTGCCTGCTTTGCCGGTTTTTGGCTTTTTCGCTGAGCCAGAGCCAGGGTTGGTCGGCTCGGCTTTTTTGGCGGCTGCTCAGGCGGGGTGGAGCGCCGAGGCGTTGACTCTGTTGGGGGATGCCGGGATTCTGCAAACCGCCTGGAGAAAACTGCCTCAGCCTCGGCGGGCGCCTCTTGTTCCGGGGGTTTTCATCGCCCGCCGCTTGTTGCTTTCGCTTTTGAGAGAATCTAAAAAGCCCCTGCCTTTTTTGCGCCTGTACGTGCTGGCGTTGGCGGGGCTTTTGCAAGACGGTTATTTGCCGCCGGGGGTAGTGGAGTTTGACGGGCTTTTGCGCGATGCTCTGGCGGGGGATGATTTTGTGGGGTTGGAGGGTGGTTTGTGGGGGCTGCGCCGGGTTTAGCCCATCTCCTGCCTGCCGGAGAGGGCACGCAGGAGGGTGTTTTGGTCGGCGTATTCCAGGTCTCCGCCTACGGGTAAGCCGCGTGCCAGGCGGGTGAGGTGAATGCCGAGGGGTTGGATTTGCTGGCGCAGATATAGGGCGGTGGCATCCCCTTCCATGCTGGGGTTGGTGGCGATGATGATTTCTTTTACCTGTCCCTGGGCGGCGCGTGCCAGCAGAGGTTTTATTTTAATATCTTCGGGTCCGATGCCTTCGATGGGGGATAGTACCCCGTGCAGGACGTGATATTTGCCTTTGTATGCCCCAATGCGCTCGATGGCTAGAACGTCCATTGGCTCTTCCACCACGCAGAGGATGCTTTCGTCACGGGCGGGGCTTTCGCAAATTTCGCAATGCTCGCGCCCGTTGAGCATGATGTTGAAGCATTCCGGGCAGAAGGCGGTTTGGGTTTTGAAGGCAAGCAGGGCTTCTGCCAGTTGAGTGGGGATGTCTTCTGGGGCGCGGAGCAGGTAAAACGCCAGCCGGGATGCGGATTTAGGTCCGATGCCCGGCAGGCGCTCGAAGGCGTTGATGAGGTTTTGAATGGGGGCAGGCAGAAGCATGGGGTTAGAAGGGCAACCCGCCGGAGAGGGGTCCCATCATTTGCTGTTGCATCTCACGAGATTTGTCCAGCGCGGCGTTGAAGGCGGTGAGTACCATGTCGTTGAGCATTTCTGCATCTGTGTCTTTGAGAAAATCCGGGTCTATTTCTACGGATTTGCAGTGTTGGTCGCCGGTGATGGTGATTTTGATGGCTCCGCCGCCTGCGCTGACGGTGACTGTTTCTACGGCGAGTTTTTCCTGGGCTTCTTGCATTTGTTGTTGCAGACGTTGCAACTGTTGCATCATACCGGCTTGTCCGCCGCCCAGGGCGGGGGCTTTGTTAAATCCTTTTGCCATTGGTGTTTTCTCCGTGTTGAGTTTGTTTATTTCTCGGCATCTTTCGCGGGGCGGCGAAAGTCTATAAAGCGGTAGCCTACGCCGCGCTCGGTGAGGATGTAAACCGGGTTGGCGGGGTCTTTTTCCAGTTTTTGGCGCAGGTAGTTGATGTAGAGGCGCACATAGTGGGGTTCGTCCCGGTATTCGTAGCCCCACACTTTGGCAAGCAGCTGGTCGTGCGAGACGACCCACCCGGCGTTTTGCACCAGGTGAAAGAGCAGGCGATATTCGGTGGGGCGGAGTTTGACAATTTTGCTTTCCAGCCATACTTCGCGGCGGTCGAAGTCTATTTTCAGGCGTTCGTCCACTTCTATCAGCCCGTGCATGGAGCCGGAGGCGCCCTCGGTGCGGCGCAGGACGGCGCGGGCGCGGCTGACGAGTTCTCGTGGGCTGAAGGGTTTGGTGACGTAGTCGTCTGCGCCCAGCTCCAAGCCGCGTACCCGGTCATCTTCTTCGCCTTTGGCGGTGAGCATGATGACCGGCACGTTGCTGATTTCTCGCACCATTTCCAGCACTTCAAAGCCGTCCAGGTCGGGCATCATTACGTCCAAGAGTATCAGGTCTGGGTTTACGTCTCGCAGTTTTTGTACTGCTTGCCTGCCGTTAAAGGCTTCGCTTACCTGAAAGCCGTCATGTTCCAGGTTGAGACGGATGAAGCGTACCATGCGCTCTTCGTCATCGACCACTAAGATGCGGCGGCGGTCCATTTCTTCTGGCATTTTCTCCTACTCCCTTACAAAGCCGATGATTTGTTCTTCGTCTTCACCGGGGATGACTTCGATGAAGGCGATGCGGTTGAGGGGCCAAATGACCTCGGTGACGCTGGTCATCAAGTAGTGCAGGTCTTTTCCATCGCGGCGGCGCGGGTTGCGTACCAGGATGGTTTGGTCGTTTGCGGCGGGTAGTTCCGTCACTTCCCCCAGGATGGGGTCTTCGTTAAGAATGTGAATCAGGATACTTGGCATAACAATCTCGCTAAGACATGATGATTTGCATTTTGAGTTTACCCAGAGCAAGGATGTCTCCATGTCGGATGGGTTGTTCGATGTTTGGCGCAATCCGCGCCCCGTTGATGTAGGTTCCGTTGGAAGAGCCTAAATCCATAATGGTTGGGTTCTGGCTGTTGCGCCGGATGACGGCGTGAAGACGTGAAACGCCATGGTCAAAAGCCCGGTAAGGAGATAAGTCTACATCCGGCATAATGGGCTGGTTGTCGCTTATGCGCCCCATCGTAAATTCTGAGCGGTCCGAGACGGGTAGAATCTGCCCGCTTTCCAGCATGTGTAGCGTAACCCAGGTAGAACTTTGTTGGGTGGGAGGGTAAGACCGAACCGGAGCCTCTGTTTGTTCGCTTTGACCTGATGTAAATTTTTGGGTTTGAGTTTGGGCTTGTTCGTATTGCACCAACTGCATTCCGCATTCGCCGCAAAAAATGGCTCCATCGGATTCCTGGTGCTTGCAATTTGGACAAATAATCATCGTATGCGCTCCCCGGGCAGTAACAGCGCCCTTGTGCCGTATTTAATTGCTTTCACCCCGTCAGGGGAGAGTTTTTTTTCCTGTTCCAGGTTTTGCATTTCCATCAGGATGGTTTTGGCAAGGCTTTTTTCCCCTTGCGCCAACAAGTGGGTTGCCATGCGTTGCAGGTGTTCGGTGGCTTTATCGTAGTTGCCCTGGCTTACTTCGCTGCGGGCTTTTTCTTGCAGGCGGTAGAGAGTCAGTTTGGAGAGTGCCTGTACTAGCGAGGCGGGCGGAGGTTCCGGGTTAACTTTTTCGGTAACGGAGATAACCATGTGGATGGGAATGGGTATGGGAGGCATTTCTAAATTGGCGGCGATGATCTGTATCTGCCCCTGCAACAGGGTGACGGTTTCTGCATCTTCTTCCGGCGGCTGAACCACAAATTCCAACATGACGGAGAAGGTGCCGTCTCGAAGGACGGCTCCTAGCTGCAAGGGATTTTGGATGAGGATGGGATTGGTTTCGGGTTGAAGCCGGAAGGCGTAGTTGATATTTGTGTTTTCCGATGTTTCAAAGATCAGCGAGAGACTTTCTGCAAAAGTGTTGGAGAGATTGGTAAATTTCTCATTGAGGAGGCGCTCGATGTCTTTGGGTTGTGAGACGAGCATGGATACGCCGCCGGTTGTGGAGGCAACCTGGTCCAGGAAGATGTCGTTCCATTCGCTGCCAATTCCCAAGCCGCTAATGCCAATGCCGCGCTCGGCGGCTTCGGATGCGAGTTCGTAGCATTGCGGCTCGTCTCCGTAGGTGCGTCCATCGGTCAGCAGGATGATGTGGTTGATGGTTTTGGGGTTGGCGTAGCGCCGGGTTTCCTCGTAGGCAGCTTGCAGTCCTTGAAAAATTTCTGTGCCTCCGCTTGGCTGCAAAAGCCGAATGCGGGTTTCCAACTTTTGGCTGCCGCTTTGACGGGTGGCGGGGATGAGAACTTCGGCTTTGTCGTTGAAGGCTACGATGGAGAAGATGTCTTGCGGCTTGAGTTTGCGAATGAGTTGGATGGCTGTTTGCTTTACAGTATCCATCTTTTCGCCCTTCATTGATGTCGAACAATCTAACGCCAAGCAGATGTTGAGAGGCGCGGATTTTGTTTTTGCTTTTTCTTCTTCGCTGGGCGAAAATTCCAACAACGCATAAACAAGTTGAGACTCTGCGGTGCGGGTAATTTGGTTACGGCTAAGCAGGATGTTCTGGTTGAGAACAAACTTGGGCTGTTCTTCCGGCGAGAGGGCGGCATCGTAAGCGGATTTGCGAGAAGGGTCTGAGAGAACCTGGTAGGCTTGTTGAACATCCAAAAATAGTTCGGTTTCGCCGGGGGCGACATTGGAATCCGGGTGCAGGCGTTTGACGGATTTAAGATAAGCGCGGCGGATTTCCTCCTTGGTTGCGGAGCGAAGAAGCCCTAGCAGGGTGTAGAAATCCACTTTTTTTGGCATGAAGGACTATCTATCAGGCGAGCAGCTGCGCGAGGATGACGCTAATGTTGTCTGGTCCGCCTGCGCCGTTGGCGGCGGTGATGAGATTTTGGCAGGCGCGTTGAATGGTGGGACCTTCGTAAATGATGCGGCGTACTTCGTCCTCCGGCACAACGCCCCATAAGCCGTCACTGCACAGAAAGAGGTAGCCGCCTACGGGGAAGGGTGTGGTAACGACATCGGCTTCCAGGGCTTCTCCTTGCCCCAGGGCGCGGTAAAGGACGTTGCGTTGAGGGTGTACGGCGGCTTCGGCGGCGGTGATTTGCCCCAACTCTTCCAGCCGCCGTACCAGCGAATGGTCGCGGGTGATGGCTTCCATGCGGTGTTCGTTGTAGAGCAGGTAGGCGCGGCTGTCGCCAACGTGGGCAATGGTCAGCTGCTGCCCCATCACGAGCGCGGCGGTGACGGTGGTTCCAGAGCCGGGGGCTTCGCGCAGGACGGCGCGTTGGGCTTCCATCACGGCATCCTGGGCAATCTCTTGTAGCGATTCGTCTAAGGGATGGGAGGGGATGCCGTAAAGGGTGTTGTGAAATTTCTTCATCACATACCCAGAGATGGTGCGGATGGCGACATTGCTGGCAACTTCGCCGTATTGGTGTCCGCCCATGCCGTCCGCGATGATGAATAAGCCGAAGGGGGGGGTACTGCTGTTGCCTGCGATGGTGGTGGATGTGGTGAAGAGGCTGTCTTCGTTAAGTTCACGCTGTCTGCCAACGGATTGCCCGCTGGCAACGATGAGTTGGGCGGGTTCGTATCGGTTGACCGACATTTCCTTAATGGACTGTAGCTGCGCCTCGGAAAGAGGGGCAGTTACAACATTATCGGCGGCGTGCTTTTCGGGCGTTCCTTTTTTGCGAAAGAGATTGCGGAAAAAGTCCAACACGGGGTTCTCTCCTCGGTGCTTAGGGTGTGTTTTCAAGCCAGTATTGCGTACACATGGTGGTCTGTAGAGCCAACATAGAGTATGTCATCGAATACGGTCGGGGTTCCGGTGATGGCTCCCTGGGTTTCAAATTTCCAGCGTAGCCTTCCGCTGCGGTATTCCAGGCAGTAGAGGTTTTTATCTACCGAGCCGACATAAAGCGCGTCTTTGTAAAGAATGGGGGAACCATTGACCTGGTGATTGGTCTTGAACCGCCAGATTTCTTTGGCGCTGCGGGTGTCTACCGCGTAAATGTGACCATCTGCCGAGGCGCCGAAGATGAAGTTATCCACCGCGTAGGGAGAGGCGATGGAAGGCTTTTCCATGCGGAAGCGCCACAGCATCCAGCCGGATTTAACATCCACAGCGTAGATGAATCCATCCAGCGAGGAGACGTAGGCGACATTTTCGTGAACAACCGGCGAGGAAGTGATGGCGCGTTTGGCATGAAAACGCCACTTTACCTGCTGACGAAAATCTACACAGAGCATTTCGCCGCCTTCGGTGCCGAAGATGACATAATCATTCATTAAAAATGGGGTGGAACGAATTTCGTCACTTACTTCCATCCGCCAGGCGAGGCGTCCGCTTGTCATGTTGACAACGTGCAGGTTCTTGTCGTCTGAGCCGATGAAGATATGCCCATCTGCCACGCGGGGCGATGAGCGAATAGCGCCGCTGGTGTAATACGTCCAATTAACTTTGCCAGAGCGGGTGTTTACGGCATAAAGCCGACCGTCTTCCGAGCCAAAGAAGACGTTGTCATCTGCCACTGCCGGGCGGCTTACAATGCCTCCCTCTGTGGCAAATTTCCATTGAAACTCGCCATTGGCGGCGTTGATGGCGTACAGGTTGTTATCATAACAGCCTACGTACACAGTACCGTTGTGGACTGCCGGGGTGCCGCGCACCTCGTCTTCACAGCGAAAGGTCCAAATGGGTTTTAAGCCGCCGCTGCCGCCCGGAATGATTGTCGAGGAGGTAGTTTGCGCCGCGACAACCCGGTTCAGCAACCCGGTTTTGCGTCCTGCGCCAATCAGCGCCTGCTTTAGTTCGTCCACCGATTTGAAGCGGTCTTGCACGCTGTATTGCAGTGCGGCGTTAATCACCGTCTCCATTTCCATCGAGACGGCGGGGTTAATCTTTCGTAGGGGGCGTTCTCCAAAGGAGAAGGGCGGTTCCAGGCGCGGGTCGCGCCTGGAGAGCAGGTGATGCAAGGTCGCACCGAGGGCGTACACATCCGCCTGAACATTTGCCTCGCCCCGGTACTGTTCCGGCGGGGAATATCCTTCTGTCCCAATCATCGTTCCCTTTTGCCCGGACTGAAAAGGCTTGGCAATGCCAAAATCTACCAGAACAATGTGATTATGCTGACTCACCATCACGTTGGAGGGTTTCATATCCCGGAAGATGATGGGGTCTGGTTTGTGCTCATGCAGGAACTTGAGAACGTCACACAGCTGCAACGCCCAGTCTAAAACCTGTTCTTCGGGCAAGAAGCCCTCGGTCTGACTGAGAACCACTTCCAGGTCTTTGCCGTTGACGAACTCTAGCACCAGGTAGGAGCGATTGTCGAGGGTGAAGTAGTCGTAGATGCGGGGAATGGAGGGGTGGCTGAGGGTTGCGAGGATGTTGGCTTCGCGCTCAAAATTTTGGACGATGGTCTGGCGCACGAGCGGGTCTGGCGCTTGGTTAATCATCTCTTTGACGGCGACCAGTTTTACCACGTTGGGGAAGTGCAAATCTCTGGCGCGGTATACCGAGCCCATGCCGCCCACACCCACCACTTCCTGAATTAAATACCGATTGACCAGGTTTGTCCCTGGCTTTAACTGCCCGGTATCACTCCGGCGGCTGCCTTGTTCCTGTGTTAGGGGGATGTGTCGGGTTTCCATAATGAAGGGATGAACGCAAGACCAAAATAGATAACAAATTATAGCCCATTAACCCGGTTTTATTTGTATGCCCAATGGATTACAGTTTTATTATCGCCCTTGCCGATGTTTTCCTTTTGAGGCAAAATCAGCCCACTTATGAACCTCCTCGCCGTCAGTGACCAGGTAATAGACCGTCTTTACAGCGGCAGCGTGCGTGCCTCCTACCCGAATGTAGATTTCATCATTGGCTGCGGCGATTTGCCCTACCCTTACCTGGAATTTCTCGTCAGCGCCTACAACGTCCCGCTCTATTACGTCCCCGGCAACCACGACCCCCTCCACACCGAAGACCCTGGCGGTCATGTCGAGGGCGGCATAAACCTGGATGGCGCGACTCTCTGGAGCAAAAGCCTGCTCTTTGCCGGGCTGGGCGGCAGCATTGCCTACCAACCCAACACCCCCAATCAGTATAGCCAACAAGAGATGTTCCTGCGAGCCACCCCTCTGCTTTTGCGAATTGCCCTGGCAAGGTTGCTCTACCGCCAAAATGTGGATGTTTTCGTGGCGCACTCCCCCCCGGCAGGGGTGCATGACGACAACGACCCGGCGCACCAGGGCTTGCAAGCCCTCAATCTCATCATTCGCTACGCCCGCCCCCGTTACTTTTTACACGGACACACCATTTTCTATCGCCAGAACCTCAACAGCCACATCAGCGCCTATCATCAAACCAGCGTGATAAACGTCTACCCCTTTCGCCTGCTGGAAATTTTACCCAAGGACAGAGCATGAAACCCAAACACCCTCTCGCTGGAATTTACGCCGCCGCGCTTACCCCCCTCACCGCCGACTACGCCATCGCCACAGACCAAATCGTTCCCCTGCTCAATTTTCTCGCCTCACAGGATTGTCACGGCGCTCTGCTCTTTGGCACAACCGGAGAAGGACCCTCCTTTGCCGGGGCGGAACGTGAATCCATGCTGAACGCTGCCCAGGCAGTTCGTGCCACCTACCCGGATTTTCGCCTCCTCGCCGGGACCGGAACCCCAAGCCTGGAAGAAAGCATTCAACACACCCGCACCGCTTTTCAATACGGCTGCGAGGGCGTTGTCGTCCTGCCGCCTTACTACTTTCGCAAAGCCAGTGACGATGGCTTATTCGAGTGGTACGACCTCCTCATCCGCCGCGCCGTACCGGAAGGCGGCTACCTGCTCGGATACCACATCCCCAACCAATCGGGCGTTGCCCTCTCACCCGATTTGCTCGCCCGCCTGAAAGACGCTCACCCCCAAAAATTTGCCGGAATCAAAGACTCCTCCGGCGACCCGGACTACGCCGTAACCCTCGGCGGGCGCTTTGGCGAAGATTTGCTGGTGCTCACCGGCAATGACCGCCTCATCCTGCACGCCATGGAACATCACGCCGGGGGAGCGATTACAGCGGGCAACAACCTCTACTCCCGCCTCGCCCGCCAGGTCTGGAACATCTTCACCCAAAACGGAGACGCCATCGAAGCCCAAGAAGCCCTCTCCCAACGCCGGGCGGTGCTAGACCACTACACCCCCTTCCCCTCCATCCTCAAGGCGATGATTCACCGCCTGTTTGGGTTCGAGCGTTGGGCAGTCCGCCCGCCCCTGCGCCCGGTGACGGCGCAAGCGGAAGAAACTTGCCTGCAAGAACTGCGCCTGTGTGACGAAGCCGCCCGTTAAGAAAAGCCCAATCCACGCTCCTTTAGCGAAACCCAACGCCCCTGCCCAATGACGAGATGGTCCAACACATCCACGTCCAACATTTTGCCAGCCTGTACAATGGCGCGGGTCACGGCGACATCGTCCGGGCTGGGGGTAGGGTCGCCGCTGGGGTGATTGTGCGCCACAATCAGCGCGGAGGCGTTCATCCGCACCGCCTCGCGGAAGATTTCCCCCACCCGTATCTGAGCCGAGTTCACCGAACCGCGATACAAATCCACCGACTGCAGCACCCGGTTGCGGCGGTCTAGCAGCAGCACCCGCAGGTGTTCCTGCTCCAGGGCGCTCATTTCGTATAACAGAAGGGCGGCGGCATCGCTGGGGGCGTTGATGGCAGGGCGCTCCTCCGGCGATTCCAAAGTAAGCCTGCGCCCCAATTCTATGGCGGCTTTAATTTGGCTGGCTTTGGCTTCTGCCACCCCGTGCTGTTTCATCAGTTCCGGAAACGGGGCGCGGTGAATTCCGGTGATGCCGCCAAAGGTTTGCAGCAATCTTTGCCCCACCTGCACGGCGTTTTCACCGGGTACGCCTACCCGCAGCAGGATGGCAATCAGTTCGGCGTTGGAGAGGGCTTGCGCCCCCAGTTTTTGCAATCGCTCACGAGGGCGGTCTTCCTCTTGCAGGTCGGTGATGCGGTAGGTGGGAGGTTGAGTCATGGGTTGCTCCAATTTTTTGGCGGTTGACGGATGTCGCTGGGCATGGTATCATCAGGGATGAAGGCACCAGTTGGTTCGCGTTTTGTATAAGATGTGGCTCACGGTTCTGCGCGTGAGCCTTTTTTGTTCGGTGCGGACGGACTGGCAGCCAAAACATTTCTTTTTTTGTTTGCAACAAGGAGTAAACACAATGTCTGAACGTATTATTGGCACGGTCAAATGGTTCAACGGGAGCAAGGGCTACGGCTTCATTTCCCGCGATGGCGGCGAAGATGTCTTCGTCCACTTTTCCGCTATCCAGGGCGAGGGCTTCCGCAACCTTGACGAGGGTCAAAAAGTTGAATTCTCGATTGAGCGCGGTCCCAAGGGCTTGCAAGCCAGCAACGTTGTTGCGGTAAACTAATTTTCTTTTTTTTGAAAACGATAACGCCCCGTCACGCAGTGACGGGGCGTTTGCTTTAAGCCCCAAACCGGAAAACGCTGATGCTTTCGATATGGTAGGTTTGCGGGAAGAGGTCGAAGGGAGTGGTTTGCTCCAGGGTTGCTCCGGCGGCTATCAGCCGGGCGGCGTCTCGCGCCAGGGTGGAGGGGTCGCAGGAGATGTAGAGGAGCAAAGGCGGGCGCAGGGCGGCGAGGGCATCCAGGGCGGTTTTGTGCAGCCCGGCGCGGGGAGGGTCTACGAGGATGACTTCCGGGTGTTCTGGCAGGGCGGGCAGGGCATCTTCGGCGGGGGCTTCGTAGAGTTCCACGTTGTCGAATTCATCCAGGTTGGCGGCGAAGTCGGCGCAGGCGGAGGGAGATGCCTCTATGCCGATGAGGCGTTGGCAGCGCGGGGCGAGAAAGGCGGAGAACAAGCCCGCGCCGCAGTAAACGTCATACACCAGGGCGGGTTGAGGCGGCAGGAGACTGAGGATGTGCTCCACCATCGCTTCCGCCATGCGGGTATTGACTTGGAAAAAGGAGGCAGCGGAGACTCGGAAGGGTCTTTGCAGGATTTCGATGATGAGGTGGTCATCCCCGGCGAGGACGAGGGGTTCTCCGGCGCTGAGGTGGATGACGGAGAGGTCTGCTTCTATTTCCACTTCCGGGATGTGAGGGCTATCCGCTTCCAGGATGAGCATTTGGTCTGTTCCGGCGCGGAGCGAGACTCGCTGAAGGGGGGAGCCTGCCTCGAAATGGAGGTCTTGCCACAGGTTGGCGAGGGATTCTTCTGGCAGGTGACATTCTTGGAGGGGGAAAACGGCTTCGGGGGAGGCGTTTTCTTCTTCCGCATTGGCGCGGATGTAACCGGGTTCGCCCTGGGCTGTGAGGTGGAGTTGAATGTGATTGCGGTAGTTCCACTGCTGCGGGGAGGGGACGATGGGGCGCAGGGGCGGGTTGGCGATTTTGCCAATGCGGGTTAACTGGTCGCGCAGAATGTCGGTTTTGGCTTGCAGTTGGGCGGGGTAGGGCAGGTGCTGGTAATGACAGCCGCCGCATTGCCCAAAGTGCGGGCAGCGCGGCGGAATGCGCTCTGGCGCGGGTTGCAGAACTTGCAACAACTCGGCGCGGGCGTAGTTTTTGCGCTCTTCCACCAACCGGGCGCGGATGGTTTCGCCGGGTAGGGCAAAGGGGACGAAGATGGCTTTTCCTTCGTATCGCCCCATTGCCGCGCCGCCGTATGCCAGGGTGGTGAGGGTGAGCGTGATTTCCTTCATGGGTTAGCGCAGGAGGAAGGAGAGGGCGATGAGAATAACGAAGAAGGAGCCTGCCAGGATGCCGATGCGCTTGAGGTCTTGTTTGACCTGGCTGTAATCCGGGTTAAAGTCCAGCGAGGCGCTGCTGGTGGTGGGTTTGGTTTTCTTTGCCATGAGTATTTTCCTTTTTTATGGGGTTTGCAACACAGCGGATACAACGATGCGCTGATTGTCTATGAGGTAGGGGTAGCAGGAAATGAGGGTGATGGTGGGGTTAGGGGTGGGGTTCATCACTTCCACGCGGGTTGGTTCCACCACCTGGGTTCCGGTGACAACGTAGGTGTATTGGCGTTGGGTGGTGTAGAGGGTGAGGGTGTCGCCGGGTTGGAGTTTATCCAGTTCTCTAAAAATTTCGCCAAAGATGTCGTTGTGTGCGGAGAGGACGATGTTGCCGTTTTCTCCGGGGTTGGGGGTGCCGATGTGCTGCCCTACCCCTTTCTTCAACTGTTCCCAGCCGTCTCCCTGCACAATGGGCGCATCTACCTGTATGGAGGGGATTTGTACGCGGATGGCTTGCTGAGGGCTGGCAGTGGGGGCGGGGGCGTTGGCGATGGATTGGGCAATGGGGCGCAGGTGTTCCGGGATTTCGGCTTCGTTGGGCTGCGCTCCACCGGCGGCGTTGGGAGGGGTGTGACCAGAGGGCAGGATGACGGCGGTGATGAGGGCGGTGGGGGCGGCGGTGGGCGGCTCGATGGCGGCGGCGACTTCCTGGTTGAGGGTTTGCAGAACCGAGAAGGCGTTTAGCGCTACTCCCAACAGGGTGAGGACTGCCAGGACCTCCACCCCCAACAGGAGGGCATCCAGCCAACGGCGGCGGGGAGGCGGCGCCGTTTCGGCGGTTTCCATGAGGGTTGGGGATGTTTCTTCGGCGCTGGGGCTGGGTTCGGTGACGAGGGAGACGACCCGCCCAGTGCGCTTGAAGTGTTCCAGCCTTTCGTGGCGGTTCACCTTGCGCTTGTTGAGCAGCAGGCGGCGCAGTTCCTCTACCGAAAGTTCTTCCGGGCGTTTTTCTGGCATAGGTGGCTGATTATACCGCCCTGTGAAACCAGTGCGAGAGGTCGCGCCCCAGGATGTTTTGGAGCTGTTCCACGTCTGGGCGAAAGTGTTCTTCCATTTCGGCGCGCAAGGCGGGGGACAGGCTGGCGCGGGGGGTGCGGGCGGTGTTGAGGCGTTCCAGTCGGTCGTATAGCCGGAAGGCGTTCTTCATAAATCCTGCGCCCAAAAGCCCTGCCATTTTCATCAGAGGTTTGTAGAGGAACTGCGGCGGGTGAAAGAGCCGCGCCAACAAAGGCGATTTGACCCCGAACCCGGCGTTAATTTGGGCAAAGTTTGTGCGTCCGTCTGAGGGTACGCCGATGAATTGCAGCAGGTCTTCGTACACGGCGCGGGTATTGGCTGCCAGGTCTTCGTACAGGTACACTTTGACCTGTTGGGGCGGAAATATTGCGTATAGTTTTTGCAGGTGGCGGCTCCACTGCCCCAACTGTGGATAAAGAATCAGTTCCGGCTGGCGGGCGCTTGGGGGGATGTTCTCTCCCCGTGAGCGGGAAGCGGATAAAGCCCAGGCTTTTGCCAGGTTTGGTTCATCTTCCCGCAGCAGGCTCAGGTTCAGTTGGTGATAGGACTGCACAAAATCTACCGGGTTTCGCAGGCTGAGAATAACTTTTGCTTGCGGGTCGTATGCCCGCATTTTCTCAAACGCCACCTGGGAGAAGAGGTAAAACGGCGAGGCTTCTCCGGCTGCCTGGTGTTCCGGCTTGGCGTTTTCAAACAGGCGGTGATAATCCTGCACGGTTCTGTAAACCACCTTTTGCACATGCGGAAAGTCGGTGGCGAAGTAGTTGGTTTCCTTCACTTCCGACATGAAAATGCGCGGATGTTCGGAAAGGTATTGGTATAGGGCGGTTGTGCCGCAGCGCGGCGCGCCAGAGATAAAGAAGGAGGGGCGTATCATCAGAGTTCTTTTCGTGTAGGTTTTGAAAAGTGCGAGAGTGATTATATCCCATCGATTGTTTTGCTGTAGAATAAACCCCATGAAGGATAATTTGCTTGCCACTGTCCAAAATGCGCCCTTATTTTGGGTTGCCTCCGCTTTTTTGGGCGGCTTATGGCTGGCTAGTTTTTTGCCGGTTGCCTGGTGGGTGTGGGTGCTGCTGGCTTTTGGGGCTTTACTGCTGGGGATGGCGCTCAAATTTTTGCGCCGCGCCTGGCGCTTGTACTTGCTGCTCTTGCCCGCTTTTCTCTTCCTGGGCGCGGGGCGTTATGCCGCCATCCAACCGCTGATAGACGAACAAAGCCTGGCGTATTACAACGATACCGGCGAAAATGTTTACGTGACCGGTGTGTTGAGCGAAGCCCCGGACGAGCGCGACACCAATACCCATCTGCGCCTCAACGTCACCGCTTTGGATTGGGGCGAGGGCGATTTTCCGGTTCGGGGCATGTTGCTGGTGCGCCTGGGCAACCCAGCCGATTTGCAATATGGTCAGGTGATACGGGTA
>DYNS01000124.1 GCA_020720965.1 Anaerolinea sp.
GAAAACGGACAGGTGATAGGTATTGAACTTCGCTCTTTCGGGCAGTTCTACGGCACGCACCCGGCGTACATGGAGCAGGTCATCTTCCGTTACTACCCAGATTCAGCGGCGGCTCTGGATGCCTTTCGTCAGGGGCAGGTGCTTGCCATCGGCGAACTGACCACCGATGTCATTCCGCAGGCGCTTGCCGAACCGGAACTCAACGTTTACACCGGGCGGCTGCCAGAGTTGAGCATGGTTCTCTTCAACCTGAACGACCCCGAAACCGCCTTTTTGCAAGACCCCAAACTGCGCCGCGCCCTGCTTGTTGGGCTAAACCGCCAACAGATTGTAGATAAAATTTTGTTGGGGCAGGCAATCGTGGCAGATTCACCCATCTTCCCCGGCACCTGGGCGTATAACGACAGCATCAAACCCCAGGTTTACGACCCACAGGAAGCCATTCGCCAATTAAAATCTGCCGGGTACGCCATCCCGCCCACCGGCGGCGAGGTACGCGCCGACAAAGACGGCGTTTTGCTGGAATTCACCCTCCTGCACCCAGACGATGCCCTGCGAACCTCCATCGCCCAGGTCATTCAAGAAAACTGGGCGCGGATTGGGGTGAAAGTGAATCTCCAAGCCCTGGCTTACGATGCCCTCCTCAACGAAAAACTTGTCCCCCGCGCCTACCAGGCAGCCCTGGTGGATTTGAACTTCTCCCGCACTCCCGACCCTGACCCCTATCCTTTTTGGCACCAATCCGAAGCCGCCGCCGGGCAAAACTATAGCCAATGGGATAACCGCGCCGCCAGCGAATACATCGAACAGGCGCGGGTAACGCCCGACTTTACCGCCCGCGCCCGCTTGTATCGCAACTTTCAGGTTATTTTTGAGCAGGAAATGCCCGCCCTGCCCCTGTACTACCCGGTCTACTCTTTTGGCGCAAGCCAAAGCGTACTGGGCGTTCAAATTCCACCCTTGTTTGATACCAGCGACCGCTTCCTCACCCTGCCAGACTGGTATCTCGTCACCCGCCGCTCTTTAGAGCAGAACCAAACGCCCTGATTCTTCAGGGCGTTTTTTGCCGCCATGTCCGAAGACTCTCTCTTCCTCTCCCAGGCTTTTGACCAGATGCAGGATTATCTCCTCTCCCAGGAGTTGTTCTGGTCTCTTTCTGCCAATCTCCCCCGCCTCACCCCCGGCGCAACCCTGCTGGCGCTAACTCGCCTGCGGGCAGCCGACCCGACCCTTGCGCCTCGCTTTGATGCGGAATTGGAAGCGGTTCGCGCCCGATGGCGCCTCGCCTGGGAGCGGAAAATTGCCCGCGAAGCGGCGAACAGGCTAAGGCTTTGGTCTCAGGCGCTTCAAGATGCCTCCCATGCCGAGGGGCAGGGTGCAGACCCAGGCGCCTCCGACCTGCGTGGGCGGGTCATCCTGCAATTACTTTTGCAAGAAGCGCCCCACCTGCCGGAACGCGCCGCCCTGCAAAACCTCGATGCGCTCTTTCGCGCTCATTTTTCGCCGGGAGCCTTTGTCTGGCAGGCAATCTATGCGCCCGCCTTTCCCCCCGCTTCGTTTTGGTTTTTATACGGCAAATATCAAAATAGTCGGATAGTTAAATAGTCTCGCGGTCGAATAGTCCGACCAGGAGACTACAAAACCCATTACCCCAAGGAGACCCCATGACCGAACATCGCCAGGCGGCGCTGGAATATGCCCGCCAACACGAAGACGAATTTCTCGCCGCGCTCAAGGAGGTTGTTGCCATTCCCTCCATTTCCACCGACCCAGATGCCAAAGCCGACATCCACCGCACTGCCGAATGGCTTGCCCAACGCCTGCGCGATTTGGGGATGCAAGGCGTGGCGGTGATGCCCACCGGCGGACACCCGGTGGTGTATGCCGAGTGGATGGGCGCTCTTGGCAAACCCGTTGCGCTCGTTTATGGTCACTATGACGTTCAACCCGTAGACCCGCTGGAACTGTGGACAAACCCGCCTTTCCAGCCCACTCAGGTTGGCGAGAATTTGTTTGCGCGCGGTACTTCGGATATGAAGGGGCAGGTCATGGCTTCGCTCAACGCCATCGAGTCGATTGTGCGTACCGGCGATTTTCCGGTGAACCTTAAGTTCCTCATCGAAGGCGAGGAAGAAATTGGCTCGCCCTCCCTCAAAAAATGGCTGACGGATAACCGCGAACTGCTGAAATCGGACTTTTGCCTGAACCCAGATGCGGGAATGCTGGGCAAAGAGTACCCCACCATCACCTACGGCTTGCGCGGCTTGGTCTATTTTGAATTGAAAGTCTTTGGACCCGACCACGACTTGCACTCCGGGCTGGCGGGCGGCATCGTTCACAACCCCGCTCAGGCGCTGGCGGAACTCATCGCTGCCATGCATGATGCAGACGGTCACATTACCTTGCCCGGCTTTTACGACTCCGTGCGCGCCCTCAGCCAACAGGAACGCGCCGACTTTTTGCGCCTGCCCACCAGCGATGCAGACTACGTCGCCACAACCGGCGTTCCCTCCCTGTGGGGCGAACCGGAATACATCCCCGCCGAGCGCATCGGCGCCCGCCCCACCCTGGAGATTAACGGGATGATTTCTGGTTTCACTGGCGCGGGGCAAAAAACCGTCCTGCCCGCCTGGGCAATGGCAAAAATCTCCTGCCGCCTGGTGCCAGACCAGGACTCGGACGAAGTCCACGCCCAACTGACCCGCTTCCTGCAAGAAAAAGCCCCCGCTACCATCCGCTGGGACTTGCAAAAACTCAGCGGCGCTCCCGCCTCCATCTCCGACCTGAACCAGCCTGCCGCCCAATCCCTCAGCCGCGCCATGGAGACCGTTTGGGGCAGCCGACCCTACTTCAAACGCGAAGGCGGCTCCATACCGGTTGCCGGGTATATGCAAAACATCCTCGGCATCGATTCCGTCCTCACCGGCTTTGGCTTGCCAGACGACAACCTCCACGCCCCCAACGAAAAAATGCACATCCCCACCTGGTACAAGGGCACGCAAGCCCTCATCCACTTCTTCTTCAACCTGGCAGAAGGCTAACCAAACCCAACGCCCCAAAGCCCGCGCTTTGGGGCGTAACATTTCCTCCCTTGCCCATGCAAACGCCAAACCTTCCCTGGGTACACTGGCTCCGCGCCACCGCTTCTTTTCTGGTTGTCCTGCTCCACGCCGCCGCCCCGCACCTCTACCGCTACAACAAACTCCCCCCGGCAGACTGGTGGGCAGCCAACCTCTACGATTCCGCCGCGCACGCCGCCGTCCCTCTCTTTTTTATGCTCTCCGGCTTCCTGCTTTTACCCCGTCAGGAGCCTCTGCCCGCTTATTTTCGCCGCCGCTTCCAAAAAATTCTCATCCCTTTGCTGGCGTGGTCTTTCATTTACCTTTTATGGCAGGGCAAAGCGGCGCACAACTTCTTCCTCACCCCGGTCTATTATCACCTTTGGTTTTTATACGCCCTCCTGGGGCAATATCTCCTGCTGCCCATTCTGCGCGTTCTGGTTGCCCACACCCCAAGAGCCATGCAATATTACTTTGTGCTGCTCTGGTTTTTGGGTGTGGGTATTTTACCCATGTTGCAAAAAACAATCGGCTTGCAAGTGTTGATAGATTTGGGCATGGCATCCGGCTATGTCGGATTCGTTCTTCTGGGGCATCTTCTGGGGACGGAAAAAACCTCCCCCCGCCGCCTCTTGTTCGCCGTTTTTCTGGCAATCACCTCCCTGATTCTGACCATTGCCCTCACCGGCTTCTACACCGACCAAAACAACGGGCAGTTGGAAACGTTCTTCTATGACTACCTTAGCCCGAATATGACTCTGCTTTCGGCTGCCTCCTTCTTCGCCTTTCGGGCGGTGATGGAGCGACACGGGGAGAGGGGCAAAGTTGCCAGCCTGGGCGCAGGGTTAAGCGCCCTCAGTTTTGGGGTGTACCTGGTTCACCCCATCTTCCTCTCCCTCTTTGCCGCCGAGGGAAGTTGGCTGGCTGTTTTTGCCCAAAGCCACAGCGTTAAATACACCATTCCCCTCTACGCCCTCGCGGCGTACCTTGCCTCCGTTTTGGTCACGTTCCTGCTGCGGAAAATCCCCCTTCTGCGCCAAATTGTGCCATAAGCGCAGGTTTACTCGCAGTTATACAACTCATCGCCTGGGTCGCCGCCGCCATCGCAGTAATCCGAACCGGCTTCGCCGTCTATATAGTCGTTACCGCCGCCGCCAAACAGCCAATCATCTCCGCCCCTGCCCAAGATAACATCGTTACCATTGCCGCCAAAGATAATGTCGGTTGCGCTGGTGCCGATGATGCAATCCCTGCCTCCGCCGCCGCTGACGAGCCAGTCGGTGGAACTGACGAAGATGAGGTCTGCCTGGTTGGTGCTGTTCACACCCTGGGAGGGGGCGACAATGTTTTGTAGGTTAAGGTGGCTGCATTCCGGCGGGGTGAGCGCGTCAATGTCAATGCCAAAGAATTGGTCGGTTTTGCGGGTCGCCTCCACTGTGTTGGAAGCAGAGAAAGCGGAAAAAATACTCATGGTCATTAACACCAGCAAACTGGAGGCAAGCCAAAGGGAAATGCGGTTGGGGGTCATGGGGCGCTCCGGCGGGGCAGGCGATAGCGATACACGACCTGGTTCCCCTCCACCAAAAAGTCGTGCCAACCTTCTCTTTCCATGTGCAGGACGGCGGTTGCGTTGCGTTCTGCCATTTTTATCAGGTCTTCCATCGAATCCAGCAGAATTTCTTTTGCCCGCAGGTCGAAGGAGGCTTGAGTCACTTTGACAATCAGCCCGCCGTAGCGCAGGAGAATTGCCAGAGACGGGTCACGTTTGGTTTCGGCGTACACGCTCCAACCCACAAAGCCGCCCAGCCCCAGCGAGGCAAACAGCCCCAAAAGCGAAAGAACGCGGGCAACCCGAACAGTCATGCCAAAGCCTGGGAACTGAATCTGGTTGGGGGTGTCGTAAATTACCGGCTGCGTTTCGGTTTTGAAAGGCGCGAGCGGGTCGGCAGCGGCATCCTCGTTCAGGACGAACATCTGATATTCATCCAGGTAAAAGAGCAGGCGCGGTGCAAAGGTGGATTGCACGGGGAGGAGGTTATCTACAGCGGTAATGTTCACCTGGGGTAGGATGACGAGGGTGTAAATTTCCCGTCTTATGCCGGTTTCTTGCTCGGCGCGGCGCAGGGTGGCGAGGATTTGGCAGGGGTTGAGGGTCACCTGCACCTCCGCATCTTTGCCGTTAAAGGAGGCGCTTTCTGCCAGCGGAAAGGTGCGTACCCAGCCGTTGGTGTCGTGGCTTTCCGCTTTGAGGGCGATGTTGCCCTGAATATCGGTCAACCTCTCGGTAGCGAGGAAGTAATCAAAGCGCAGGGTTACTTCGCACTCGTTCTTCAAAAAGATGGGGTCGCCGGTTTGGGGTCCGCTGCCGTCATAAATCCCCGGTTGGGATGAGCCAAAGTAAGAGAACACGCCCACATGCACATATTCCGTGTTCACCGGGGCGTTCAGGCTTTCGGGGCGGGAGAAGGCAACCCCGGCAAGGATGAGGGAAAGGGCAAAAATGAGGGCAAAGGTATAAACGAGGGCTTCTAACTGTTTGCCAATACTGTTCATAGAGGCGCTCCCTTCTTCGTATTCCACCAAAATTTCGGCACTGCGCTCCCCGGCAAAGACTTTGCGGCGGCGGACGCGGTAGCGGCTGCTGTTGAGGGCGTACATGCCAAGCAATATAAAGATGACTATCCCGGAGAGGGCGGCAATGCCCAAGGGGCTTTGAATGTATCCCAGCCAGGTTCCCAACCCTGGCAGGTGAATCCAAGCCGCGCCGATAATCTCTTCTGTGCTGGGTTCGTAGTTGTCCACCCAGGAGTTGTTATCCCCCTGGAGCAAAAAATTGCCGCCTTTGCGGGCAATAATGCGATGAATGACCGGTTTTTGCACATCCCGATTAAAGTAGGTGACAATCTCCCCCTCCTGATAGGCGGCTTGTCGCCGGGTGAGAACCAGGTCGCCCCGGTAATAAGTCGGCTCCATGCTGATACCATCCACAATTACATACGCCGTAACGCCGCCAAACTGAATGGGCAGAAAAATAACCCAGGCAGTGAGCGCCGCCGCCAGGATGAGAGCCGAGAAGAAGGAAGAGTATTGAAAACGAGACATGAGTCAAAAACCAAACGCCTGCCAGCCCCAAAAACGGCTGACAGGCGTTGCAGTGTTGGGGCGTAAATCTACTGGGCGGCGATGACGCGCAGCTGGTCTGCGCTGAGGACAGAAATGCCGCCGGTAAACGTGCAGGTGACGTTGGTTCCGCTGGCAACCGTGCAGGATGTATAGGAGGTGCTGGAGGAGAGCAACTTCACCTGCACAGAGCCGGTTGCGGGCATGGCAGGGCTGATGGTAAAGGTCATGGAAGCGATTTTGGAAGCGTCGGCTGCGTCCAAATTGTAATGGATTGCGCTGATAGTATAGCCGCTAATTGCAGCCTGACCATCCCCGGCGGCGCTGGGGTCTACGCTGTTGCTGGCGGCAAAGCCATAAATTGCCATGCTGAGAACCATGACGACCAGCAAAACAAAGGACAATTTGAGGGTGCGGTTGATATTCATAAACTTCTTAACTCCTGTAGAAAAAAAAGATGAGGGTGAGTACCTGCGTTGAAACTGTAAAGATGCCCTATTGTAGAAAATTAACGCCAAATTTACGTTGCAGGAACATTGTCAGACATTTGCATTTTTGTTAGGTATGCGCCCTTGGTGGCAAATCTCACCCTTGACACATCCCCACCCCACGCATAAAATCACGCCCGTTATGAACAACTCCTTCCGTTGGTTTGCGTTTTACTTTTATTACGGCTCCCGACTTCCGGCTGCCGCTGGTAACGCTTAAAACGGAAAGGACACCCTCCCAACCAATCAAGAGCGAGCCAATCGGCTCGCTCTTTTTTTATTCTTTCTCAGGAGACTTTGCTTATGTCCATTCGCGGCGTGCGTGGCGCCACCACCGTTTTGCAAGACGACCCCAACCAGATTTTGGATGCAACCCAGGAATTGCTGGAAGCGATTCTGCGTGCCAACCCCGGCATGACCCCGGAAGAAATCGCCAGCGCCCTCTTCACCGTCACCGCCGACCTGTCTTCCACCTTCCCTCCGCAGGCGGCGCGGCGCATGGGCTGGAGCCTGGTGCCGATGATGTGCGCCCGCGAAATCCCCGTGCCGGGCAGCCTGCCCCTTGCCATCCGTGTTTTGTTGCATTGGAACACAGAACACCCGCAGCGCGAGATTAACCACATCTACCTGCGAGAAGCCGTTAAACTCCGCCCAGACCTTGCCTCCGCGCAATAGGATTCTGGGCGGTTTCATTTTTTCCCCCCCCCCCTTAAAGGATTTTTTGCCATGATGATTATTATGAAAGCCAACGCCACCCCCCAACAGGTGGAAGCCGTTATTCAGCAGGTGCAGAGCGCCCATTTAGCGGTACACCTCTCTCAGGGAGTGGAAGCCACCATCATCGGCGCCATCGGCGAAACCCATAGCATCCCCACCGAGCAGTTTGAAGTGTTGGATGGGGTGGATGTCGTCAAGCGCATTACCCAGCCTTATAAACTCGCCTCCCGCCAGTTTCACCCGCAGGATAGCGTTTTTCCGCTGGATGGCTTCACCGTTGGAGGCGGGGAAATTGCCATGATAGCGGGACCCTGCTCGGTGGAGAGTCGCAGCCAGGTATTGGAAACTGCTCACGCGGTGAAAGAAGCCGGAGCAAGCGCCCTGCGCGGAGGCGTCTTCAAACCCCGCACTTCCCCCTATGCTTTTCAGGGTTTGGGAGAAGAAGGCTTAAAATACCTTGCCGAAGCCCGTCAGCAAACCGGTTTGCCCATTGTGGTGGAGATTATGTCTCAGGTGCAATTGGAGATGATGTTGGATTATGTGGACGTGCTGCAAGTGGGCGCACGCAACATGCAAAACTTTAACCTGCTGCGCGCCATTGGCGAGACCAAAA
>DYNS01000125.1:0-7292 GCA_020720965.1 Anaerolinea sp.
GCCCGCGTTGGTAATCTTCTCGCTCAGCGCCCAGGGGTCGGCAACGGCGAGGCAGAGATGCTCTGGGGCGTAGAGGTTGTTCAGCGCGGCGGCTTCGTCCAGGTCGCGGGTGAGGACGATGCCGCTTTGGGCGGGCAGGGATTGGGCGAGGATTTCGGCGCGGGGCAGGGTTTCTGCTTGTTTTTCCACTTCCGCCTGCACCGCCTGAGCAAGGGCAAGGGAGGGGGTGAGCAGGATGGCGCTGGCGAGGACATCATGCTCGGCTTGCGCCAACAAGTCGGAGGCGACCCAGGCGGGTTTGGCGTTTTCATCGGCGATGACCACCGTTTCGGTGGGTCCTGCCAACCCGTCTATGCCGACTGCGCCGAAGACCTGACGTTTGGCAAGGGTGACGAAGAGATTGCCCGGTCCGAAGATTTTATCCACCGCCGGAACGGATTCGGTGCCGTAGGCGAGAGCGGCTATCGCCTGCGCCCCGCCGAGGGCGTACACTTCTTCGATGCCGCAGATGGCGCAGGCGGCGAGGATGACGGGGGAAACAAGTTGGTCATTGGCTACTTCGTAATTTGTAATTCGCTGCGGGGGCGTGACGACCACAATGTCTTTTACGCCTGCCACCTGAGCGGGAATGGCGGACATCAGCACCGAGGAGGGCAGCGGCGCGGTTCCGCCAGGGACGTATAAGCCCACCCTGGCATGGGGGCGGATGAATTGCCCGACTGTGCCGCCCAGGTCGTTGCTGAACCAACTGCTGAGGGGCTGACGGCGGTGAAACTGCCGAATGCGCTCTGCGGCGGCTTCCAGCGCGGCGCGGACTTGCGGGTCCAGGCTTTGCAGGGCGGCGGAGATGGCTTGGGCGGGGACGCGCAGAGGGGCATCGACGGGGAATCCATCCAGTTTGGCGCTCCACTGCCGCAGAGCGGAATCGCCGTTGGTGCGGACATCCCGCAAAATGCGGCGCACCGCTTCCTCGGCGGAAATCTGTTCGCCAAAGGTGGCGGCGATTCGGTCCAGAATCACCGGCGGCACGTTGGTTTCATCGGGGGGGATGCGTTTAAGGATGGTTTGTTTGGCAGTTTCAACATCGTAAATTTTGAGCATCATAGTATCCTTCCGTACATGGTGGCTATTTCAACGCTTCCAGCATGGCTGTGTAGCGAGGCGGTTCTTCTTCAAAAATATAGGTGACGGGGGCAACGACAACGCCGCTGCCGCCAATGGCGCGGAGTTCGTTAATGGCAGCGAAGAGCTCATCCCGGTGAACGACAATGTGCAGGGCGTACCAGTTTGGGTCGCCGTCCTGACGGATAATTTTGCTCACAGTCGGTCCGTTCAGCCCGCCAATGGTTTTTTGCGAGAAAACCCGCGCCGCAATGGCTTCGGCGCTTTCGCCGCGCATGTTGGCAAAGATGGAAAGGTTGTTTTGGGCGCGTTGGTGCGCTTCCATCAACTCCAGCAATTGACCGGCAATCGCCAGGGCTGCCGGTTGGCGCAGAGCGGCTTTGTTCGCCACCAGGACCGCCTGAGACTTCAGAATAACTCCATCCGCCAGGGGGCGCAAACGGTTGTCTTTAAGAGTCTGCCCGCTGGAAACCAGGTCGGCAATCAGGTCGGCATAGCCAATGGCAGGGGCAAGTTCCAGGGTTCCTTCGGCATCCACCAAAGAGATGGGGATTTGATAGGAAGCGAAGAAGCGCTGCACCAGCGCCGGGAACTTGGTTGCCACCCGCAGGCTGCCCCCCTGCGCCGGAAGAATCGCCCTCAAGCCTGCCACCGTTTCGACAGATTGCCAACGCTCTGGCACCGCCACCGTAAGGGCGCATTTCCCAAAGCCGAGCGCCTCGTGCAATATCAGCAGTTCGCCGTTATCGCCGCGATGCTCCTCCACTACATCCAAACCGGTAATGCCAAAATCGGAAGAGCCATCCCGCACCGAGGTGACAATATCGCCGGGGCGCTGAAAGAGGACGTTTAGCCCCTCAATGGCGGGGATGCTGGCTTCGTATTGGCGCGGGTTGGGCTTGTACACCTCCAGCCCGCAGGCAGAGAGCAGGGCAACCGCATCTTCTGCCAGGCGACCTTTGGAGGGGAGGGAAAGACGTAGGGGACGGGTCATAAAACACCTCGGAGATAAAAATACCCCCCAGCCAGAATGACCGGGGGGAGGAAATTTGTGTTCTTTGCGGGGCAAACCGAAGTCTGCCCTCTATGCCCGGTCTGGCAGGGGGATAGGGAAATGATGATGGTGACGAGGCTGGCTCAGGCTGAACATGGGCGGCATTGTAGCAGGGCAGGGGTAATCCGTCAACGGGGAAATTATTCTTCCGCTTCTTCCGGCGTTTCCAGTTCGTCGAAGGAGGTGCGGGTTTCTTTGTATTCACCCGTCACCACAAACACGGTGCGCTCGCAGATGTTGGTCACGCGGTCTGCCAACCGTTCCAGGTTGTGGGCTGCCCAGAGCAGCCAGTTGGCGCGCTCGATGGTGCGGGCATCCGCCATGACGTAGGTCATCAGTTCGCGGTAAACCTGCTCATAGAGCATGTCCACTTCGTCATCTTCGCCGGGCAAGGCGCGGGCGGTTTCCAGGTCTTCGGTGACGAAGGCGGTGAGGGCGCGGTGCAGCATATCCACACCTTTTTCTGCCATGCGGGGGATGTCGATGAGGGGTTTGAGTAAGGCATTGTCTCCCATGCGGACGTTGATGACGGCGATGCCTTTGGCGTAGTCACCCATGCGTTCCAGTTCGCTGATGACTTCCAAAATGGAGGCGATGACGCGCAAGTCGCGGGCCATGGGCTGTTGGGTGGCGATGAGAATCATCACCTGGTTTTCCAGGGTGAAGCGTTTTTGGTTAATTTTTCGGTCGTCTGCGATAATGCGGTTGGAGGTGCGAATATCACGCTTCTTAAGCGCTTCGACTGCCTCCAGGGTGGCTTGTTCCACCATGCTGCCAAGTACCAGAATTTCATCTTTGAGATGCTGAATCTCGTTTTCAAAGGTTTTGCGTACCATATTTACTCTCCATTGGTTTACATACTGCGGTAAAGAAGATGCAGTTTACCCGATTTTTTCAGAGGGCGCGAGAGGAGTCTCCTCCTACCCAAACCTTCCGGTTACGTAGTCTTCGGTGCGTTTGTCGGTGGGGCGGGTGAAGATGACATCGGTTTTGTCGAACTCGATGACCGTGCCGGAGCGGGTGTCTTCGTACAACATCATCATGGCGGTGTAGTCGGAGACGCGGGCGGCTTGCTGCATATTGTGGGTAACGATGAGGATGGTGTAGTTTTTCTTCAGTTCCTGCATCAGTTCTTCAATCCGCAGGGTGGAGATGGGGTCGAGAGCGGAGGCGGGTTCATCCATGAGAATAATTTCTGGCTGGATGGCGATGGTGCGGGCGATACACAAGCGCTGCTGCTGACCGCCAGAGAGGGCGTAAGCGCTTTGCTTGAGTTTGTCTTTTACCTCGTCCCACAAGGCTGCGCCGCGAAGCGATTCTTCCACCAGTTCGTCCATGTTGCCTCTAAAGCCGTTAATCCGCGCTCCCCAGGCAATGTTCTCGTAAATGGACTTGGGAAAGGGATTAGGCTTCTGAAAGACCATTCCCAGACGGCGACGCACTTCTACAGGGTCAATTTCTTTGCCATACAGGTTTACGCCGTGCAACAAAATTTCGCCTTTCACGCGGCTGGTAGGCACAAAGTCGTTCATGCGGTTAAAGGCACGCAGCAGGGTGGATTTTCCGCAGCCGGAAGGACCAATGATGGCTGTAATTTTTCCTTTTTCGATATTCAGGTTCACACCTTTTACCGCTTCAAATGCGCCGTAAAAAATGCTCAGGTCACGGGTTTCAATGGCATATTGGGGGGTTTCGGGTTGCATATGTTTTTCCTTTAGAAGCGTTTTTGCAGGCGGTTGCGTAAAAAGATGGCGGTTGCATTGAGGGTAAGCAACAGCGCTAACAGAACAAGGATGGCGGCAGCCGCAATATTATGAAACTCCGCCTGCGCCCTTGCCGTCCACTGATAGACCTGAATGGGCAGGGCGGTAAATTTGCTGAATGGGCTGGCAGGGTCTATGCTAATGAAGGTGGAAGCGCCCACAATAATCAGCGGGGCGGTTTCGCCTACGGCGCGAGACATGGCAAGGATGCTACCCGTCAGAATGCCGGGCATGGCGCTGGGCAGCACATGGTGCCACACCGTCTGCCAGCGGGTTGCGCCCACCCCAAACGCCGCCTGGCGGATGGAATCTGGCACGGCTTTGATGGCTTCTTGGGCGTTGATAATGACGAGGGGCAGAACCAAAATCCCCATCGTGAGACCGGCAGAAAGCACGGTGCGCCCGTTGGAGTCGGTGACACCGAAAATTGCCCCACTGGTAAAGGCTTCCATTGCCCGGACAAAAATCGCCAACCCCAACATGCCATACACGATGGAGGGCACACCCGCCAGGTTGTTGATGTTGGTCTGAATGATGTTGTTGATGAAGCTCTTGCGGGCGTACTCTTGCAGGTAAATGGCAGCGCCCACGCCCACCGGCAAAGCCAGGGCAACGGCAATGGCAACCAGCCAGAGCGAACCTAACAGCGCGGTACGTACCCCGGCAAACTCCGCCTTGCTGGACATGGGGGTAGTGAGAAAAGCGGGAGTAAGCCAGGAGCGAAATTCCAGCGTGGCATCCGGGTATTTTTCCGCCACCTCGGCGCGGATGACATCTGCATGGAGGAGCGAATCGAACAGGTTGTAGGTTTTCTCAATTTTTATCTGTATCACGCGCTCGATGAGCAGGTTATACAACTCATCGCGGCTGCGCTTTTCCATGGGGGATTCTTTATCCAGTTTGGTGTATGCCCCTTTGGAAAGATTCTCCTGAAGCAGGGCAAGCAACTGCGGCTGAGTCAGTTCTGCCAGGGGCGTTTCGCTCACGGTTGCCGGGTCTTTTTTGAATTCATAGACCACATAACCAAAAGCCCCATCCGCCACGTTGAGCAGCAATGCGGAAAGGCTGAGGATGGCAATGAGCAAAGCGGAGAGAAAAACAAGCTGCCAGACCCAGGCGGTGCGGTAACGGGCATTTACAAAATTTTGTAAATCTTGTGATTGAGGGTAGGTATATTTTGCCATGCGGTTTTACTCGTATTGCTCGCGGAATTTAGAAACAACCCATTGGCTGATGAGGTTGAGAACCAGCGTGACCAGAAAGAGCATGAGGGCGATAGCAAACAGGCTGTTGTAGTCCACCGAGTTGTAAGAAAGGTCGCCGCCGCTGATGCGGGCAATGTGCGCCGTCATCGTCTCTGCCGCTTCGAGGGGGTTGAAGGTGAACTTGGAGGTCGCGCCGGAGGCGACTGCCACAATCATCGTCTCGCCTACAGCGCGGGAGATGCCCACAATGACCGCCGCCCCGATGCCGGAAAGCGCAGCAGGCAGAACGACCTGTACGCTGGCTTCAAAGGGGGTTGCGCCCATGGCGTAGGCGGCTTCCCGCAGGGAGCGCGGCACGGCGCTGAGGGCGTCTTCGCTCATGGACGAGATGAGGGGCAAAATCATAATGCCCATCACCAGCCCGGCGGAGAGCATGTTATACACGCCGATATTCTCCCCAAAAATGGTTTGTAAAATAGGGGTAACAAAGAGCAGGGCAAAGTAACCATACACAACGGTTGGGATGCCCGCCAGAACTTCCAGCACGGGTTTGAGGATAGCGCGGGCTTTGGGGCTGGCGTATTCGCTCAGGTACAGGGCGGCGCTAAGACCGAGGGGCACGGCTACCAGAATGGCAATCGCGCTAGTGGTGAGAGTAGAACTGACCAGCGCCCAAATGCCAAATTCCCCAATGGCGGGCTGCCAGTGCGTGCTACTGATAAATTCCCACACCGTCACCGCCGGGTCGGCAAAGAAGAGCAACGCCTGGTCGCCCAGAACAATGACAATGCTAATGGTGATGAAGATGGTGAGAAAGCCGACAAAAAAGAGGGTGGCTTCAATAATGTCTTCCGAAAGGCGCATCTTGCGGCGCAGGTCGCCGGGTCTAAACCCGGAGGGAGGAGAGAGAGGTTGTTCGCGGGTATTCTGCATGTGTGGCTCCCAAAGGTAGGTTGGCTCGTGCAAATTGATGAAAACTGGTTCAGAGAGGACAAGGGTTCAGCAATGGGCACGAGGCGGAAGGAATTCTAGCCGATTTCACCCAAAATGACAGGACGGGTTGTGACAAAAATTTTGGGCTGGTCCCCTTGCGGAGACCAGCCCGATGTTGTCCAAATACTTTAGCGGACGGCAGAGTACAGAGCGCCCCAAGAGGAGTAGAGGGCTTTGGCAGGAGCGGGGAAGTAACCGACATCCAGAATGTTGTCGTTCACATTCGCCAGGTAGAAGGCGAGGAAAGCGGCAACCTGCGGTTTTTCCTGCATGATTTTGGCATCGCTGTACATGAACAGCGGGCGGGACAGCGGGTAGGTGCCAGCGTCCACATTCGCCTGCGCCGGTTCCACATCGTTCACGGCAAGGGCTTTCAGTTTGTCGGCGTTTTCGTTGTAGTAAGCGTAGCCAAAGTAACCAATCGCGTATTTGTCGCCAGCAACGCCCTGAACCAGAACGTTATCATCTTCCGAGAACTGAGCGCCTTCCATGCCCAACAGGGCGGCTTCGGCGGCTTCCAGGTCATCTTTGCCATCGGCGTTCTTGAACATCTTACCAACCACAAACTCGATGAAGAAGTCAAACGTACCAGAGTCTGCACCGGGGGAGTAGACCTTGATGGCTTCCGCAGGAAATTCCGGGCGAACTTCTGCCCAGGTCTTTGCCTGACCAGAGAAAATCTTGCCCAATTCTTCAATCGTCAAAGAGGTGGCAAAGTCGTTTTCAGTCGAAACCACAACCGTCAGAGCGTCCGTACCTACGCGGAATTCCAACGGGGTGCGACCAATCGCCGCGCAGGCTTCCACTTCGCTGCTCTTGATGCCGCGAGAAGCGTTGGCGATGTCGGTTTCACCAGTCTTGCAGAAGCGTTCCAAACCGCCACCGGAACCGATGCTGTCTACCGTGATGTTCCCGGCATAGCCTTCGTTCTGGAACAGTTCCGCCATCCGCTCAGACAGAGGGAATACGGTCGAAGAACCAGCGGTGATGATGTCGCCTTCGGCGAGGGAGGGGTCAACCATAACTTCTTGCGAGGAAACCAGAGCGCCCCAGGAGGAGTAGAGGGCTTTGGCAGGAGCGGGGAAGTAACCGACATCCAAAATGTTGTCGTTCACATTCGCCAGGTAGAAGGCGAGGAAAGCGGCAACCTGCGGT
>DYNS01000125.1:7392-7974 GCA_020720965.1 Anaerolinea sp.
CCATCCGCTCAGACAGAGGGAATACGGTCGAAGAACCAGCGGTGATGATGTCGCCGGTGACTTCAGCGGGCTCGGGGAAAACCGGCATAGCAAGGGCGGCGGCAGGTTCTTCCGCAACAGGGGCTTCGGCGGGGGCTTCAGTCGCTGCCGGGGCTTCGGTAGCGGCAGGGGCTTCCATCGCTTTGGTGGGTTCCGCTGCCGGGGCTTGGGTGGCAGCGGGGGCGCCGCAGGCTGCCAACATCATGCTGGCAACAACGAGAGCGGCGAGGACAAAATAAAGTGATTTACGCATTTTCTCTTCTTCCTTTTGTGTTGTGTAATAAATATGCAACAGGTGTAAATTTAACATCCGCCTGTTAAGGACAATGGAAAAGGTTATTAACGTTTTGTTAAATTTCGGCGGTGTTGAACAGTATCCAGAATGACCACGCCCAAAAAGGCAGTGATGGAAACGCCCAAAAGAATTGTCATCGTTTTCTCCTTGAACGTCTCAACTTTAACGCAGGAGGTTTAACAGCAGCGAAACGGAAAGTTAACGGGCGTTAAAACAAAACCCGCCGCTGAAGGCGGCGGGTGAGGTAA
>DYNS01000458.1 GCA_020720965.1 Anaerolinea sp.
CCAAAAACGCCCCTCTCGCGGATGTCTTCTACGGGGTAGATAACACCTTCCTTTCCCGCGCTCTGCAAGCCGAAATCTTCCAATCCCACGACTCTCCCCTGCTGGAGAAAATAGACCCCGCTTTTCGCATGGACCCTTTCAACCGCGCCCTGCCTGTCAACTACGGCGATGTCTGCATCAACTACGATAAAGCCTGGTTCGCCCAAAACAACCTCTTCATCCCGGAAGATATTGGCATGTTGGGGTCGGAAGAATACAAGGGGCTGCTCGTGGTAGAAAACCCCGCCACCTCATCCCCTGGGCTTGCCTTCCTGCTGGCAACCGTTGCCATCTTCGGCGACCCCGGCTACCTGGACTACTGGCAGGAATTAAAAGACAACGGGCTGGTCGTGGTGAACGGTTGGGAAACCGCCTACTACACCAACTTTAGCGCCTCCTCTGGCAAAGGGGCGCAGCCTATGGTCGTTTCCTACGCCTCCAGCCCCGCCGCCGAGGTCATCTTCGCCGCCGAACCCCTCACCGAAGCCCCCACCGCCTCCATTCTGGATGGCTGCTTCCGTCAGGTGGAATTTGTCGGCATCCTGGCTGGCTCTCCCAACCGGGACATTGCCGCCAAATGGATAGACTTCATGCTCAGCGTCCCCTTCCAGCAGGATGTCCCCCTGCAAATGTTCGTTTACCCGGTCAACCGGGATGCCGCCCTGCCCCCGGAATTTGAACAATACGCCCAAACCCCCGTCGAGCCTCTTACGCTTTCCATTGAAGAAATTGCCCAAAACCGCGAAAAATGGATAGAAGCCTGGTCGCAGGTCGTTCTTCCCTAAGCCCCCGTGAAACTCCGGCTCCTGCCCGCTTTGCTATTCCTGGTCGTTTTTTTCTTCATCCCACTTGGCGCAATCCTCGCCGCCGGGTGGGATGAAGCCCTCTTTGCCTCCCTGCCCACTTTTCTGCCCCGCGCCTTGCGGGTTATCTCCTTCACCTTTTGGCAGGCTTTCCTTTCCAGCCTGCTTACCCTGGCGGTGGGGCTGCCCCTGGCGTTTCTGTTTGCCCGCTATCAATTTGCGGGCAAATCCTTCTTAAAAATCCTCACCGCCATCCCCTTCCTTTTGCCTACGGTGGTAGTCGCCGCCGGTTTCAACGCCCTCCTCGGCGCACGCGGATGGCTGAACCTGGCGTGGATGCACCTCACCCACTCATCCACCCCTGCCTTCACCTTTGTCGGAACCCTCGCCGCCGTCCTCGTTGCCCACACCTTCTACAACGCCATCATCGTCATCCGCCTGGTCGGCGCGGCATGGGAGCAGTTAGACCCCCGCCTCTCTCAGGCGGCGCGGGTTTTGGGGGCAAACCCCTGGCAGACCTTTTGGCGAATCACCCTGCCCCTGCTTGCCCCTTCCATTTTGGCTTCCGGTTTGCTCGTCTTTCTGTTCGACTTCACCAGCTTTGGGGTCATCCTCCTTCTGGGCGCGCCCGGCAAAACCACCCTGGAAGTGGAAATCTACATCCAAGCCTTGCACCTGCTCAACCTGCCTGCCGCCGCCTCGCTTTCCCTCTTTCAACTTCTCTCCACCCTGGCATTCTCCATCTTTTACAGCCGCCTGCTCCCCGCCCTTTCTGCCCCCGCCAAACCCCCCCGGCAAGAGTGCCTCCTCCCCCGCCGCAGGCTGGACCACGCTCTGGTTGGTTTTCTCAGCCTCTTCATTTTTCTCTTTTACGCCCTGCCCCTGCTCGCCCTGCCCCTCCGCTCCATCACCCGGCTGGAAGCGGAACGCGCCCAAAGCGCCCTCACCGCCCCCGGTTTCACCACATCCTACTACACCGAACTCTTTTTCAACCGGCGCGGCTCTCTCTTCTACGTCCCACCCATTCAGGCCGCCCAAAACTCTCTCACCTACGCTGCCATCACCGTTTTCCTCTCCCTGTCCATTGGAATCCCCGCCGCCTACGCTCTCACCCGCCCCTCCCGCCTGGAAGCCTGGTTCGACCCTCTTCTCATGCTCCCGCTGGGGACTTCCTCCGTCACCCTGGGCTTGGGCTACATCCTGACCTTTAACCGCCCCCTTTGGCAGGGTTCCGCCTCCCTGCTCGCCTCTCCCTGGCTCGTTCCTCTGGC
>DYNS01000126.1 GCA_020720965.1 Anaerolinea sp.
CTCCGAATCTCTGATTCTTTGAACTCTGACTCTTGGTTTTTCTTTTTCCCGCGTAGCCTGGCGCGGTTTGGTCAGAGCGCAGCGGGTTAAAGCCCACGCAGAAAATACTCCCATCGCCCCGCCCCTCCCTCGGCGGGGCGATGTATTTTTCTCGCCGCTTCCCCCTTACCACTTACCACTTCTCACTTCTCGCTTACCACTTTGCCCCCTTCCAACCTCAACCGTCTCGTCACCGTCCGGTCTAAAAAGTAACGGTCATGCGAGATGATGAGCGCCGAGCCGTTAAAATCGTCCAGGGCATTCTCCAACACCTCGGCGGAGGCAATGTCTATATTGTTGGTTGGCTCATCCAACAGCAATAAATTGGCGCCAGAAAGCACCAGCAAAAGCAGCTGCAAACGGCTGCGCTCCCCGCCGGAGAGGGTGGCAATGCTTTGGGTGGCTTGCGGATAGGTGAACAGGTAGCGAATCAGCAGGGCAACTGCCTGGGCTTCGCTCAGGTTTCCGGCGCGGCGAACCGTATTCAGCGGAGTTTGAGAAAAATCCAGGGTTTCGTGCTCCTGGGCATAGTATCCCACCTTCACGCTGGGACCAATTCGAATCTCTCCTGCATCCGGGCTGAGGCTGCCCAAAAGAAGCCGCAGCAAAACAGATTTGCCCGCCCCGTTGGCACCCACCAGCCCCACCCTCTCGCCGTGCCGGATGAGAAAAGAGACCTCGTTTATCACCCGCCGCCCCTCAAAAGACTTGCTCACCCCCAGCGCCTCCAGCGCCTGGTTAGAGCCGCGCCAGCCGCCCAACTCCAGCCCCATGCGGCGGCGTTCCGTCACCGGGCGCTCCAGTTTCTCCACCTTCTCCAGGCGGGTTTGCATGGAGCGCACCCGGCTGGCAAATTTATCGCTCACCTGCACCCAGGTCTGGTAACGCCGCAGCGCCAACTGCATCCGCTGAATGGCGCGCTGCTGAATTTGAAACAGTTCCTCCTGTTTTGCCAGGCGAAGTTCCTTCTCCAGCATAAAATCGGTGTAATTTCCGGCAAAGGTCGTCAGCCGCCCCTCTTCCACCTCCGCAATGTGGGTGCAGACGGCATCCAACAGGGTGCGGTCGTGTGAGATGAGCACAACCGCGCCGGGGTATTCCAAAATAAGGCGTTCCAAAAAGGTCTTGGCGGGGATGTCGAGGTGATTATCGGGTTCATCCAACAGCAGAACGGTGGGTTTGAGCAGAAGCAGCTGCGCCAGCCCCACCAGTTTTTTTTGCCCGCCGCTTAAGGCTTGCAAAGGCTTGCGGATGTCGCTCTCTGGCAGTCCCAGCCCCAGCAAAATCTCCCGCGCCCGCGCGGGGTAACTGCCCCCGCCCAAAGAATCAAACTCCGAGAGGAGAATCTGCTGGGCTTGCAGGGCTTTTTCCAACGCTTTGGGGTTTTCGTACACTTCCGGCAAGCCCATGCGCTCTTCCAGGGCGTTCAATTCCGCTTCAATGGCGGCGATGCGCGGGTTGCCCTGCAAAGCCAGGGCATAGGCGCTTTGGGTCAGGTCAAATTCCGGGTGCTGAGGCAGGTATCCCACCGTTACGCCGCGTGCGCGGGTAAGGCTGCCGCCCGGTTCCGGGGCATACTCGCCGGTGAGCAGCTTCATCAGGGAGGACTTCCCGGCTCCGTTGGCGCCTATCAGCCCAATTTTCTGGTCATGCTGAATTTCCCAATCCAGCCCGCGAAAGAGGGCGCGCGCGCCCAGGATAAGGGTAATGCGAGAGAGTTGAAGCGAAATCATGGTTTTCTCCAAAAAAAGCGCCGCAGGTTTTTACCTGCGGCGCAAAAGGTTCAAAAAGTGGGGTTACTTTCCGGCAGCAGGCGCGATTCGAGGAGGTGAGGCGCAGAAAAAGCCACGCACACCCACATACAAAATGCCAAAGTTGCCATCGGTTTCGTAACGCATGGGGCGGATTATATCGCAAGACGCTCATAATTCCGCCCTTCCCTCTTTCCCCGTGTCACTTCTCACTTTCCACTTACCCCTTCCCACTTACCACTTCTTGTTAGCCAACTGTTAGCCAGCGGATAGGTTCACCCCCGCCCCTCCTGATACACTCCCCTTGTCACTACCCACTACCCACTGTCACTGAAAGGACTCCCATGCTTTCTAAATTACGCGAACCCGTTAGCGGGCTTACCCACCTCGGCGGAGCCGCCGCCGCTCTTATTGGTCAGGTCATTTTGCTTGCCCTGGGCAGCGCCGGGACGGAAAAACTGCTCTCGGTGCTGGTGTACGGCGTTAGCCTCATTGGGCTTTTTTCCGCCAGCGCCGCCTATCACCTGGTCAACGCTGGTCCCAAAGTCACCGCTTTTTTGCGAAAGTTGGACCACTCTGCCATCTTTTTGCTGATTGCGGGAACCTACACCCCCATCTGCATTAACGCCTTCAGCGGATTTTTCCGCTGGGGCTTGCTTGCGGTTGTCTGGGGCATTGCCCTGGCGGGGATACTCGTCAAACTCTTTTACATGGGCGCGCCGCGCTGGCTTTCGGCTGCCATCTATGTGCTGATGGGCTGGATAAGCATCACCGCTATTGGGCAAATGACGACCTCCCTCTCGCCCTTTAGCCTGGGTTGGCTGCTTGCTGGCGGAATCATCTACACTTTGGGCGCGATTGTCTATGCCGCCAAACTGTTCGACTTTGTGCCGGGTACATTCGGCTTTCACGAGGTTTGGCATATCTTTGTGCTGTTGGGTGCGTTGGCGCATTACCTGGCGGTGTTGGGGATTATCTCCGCATAAAAAGGACTTCTCACTCTTCACTTCTCACTTATCACCAATCCTTCCAGCCACCTCTCCTCCTCCTCCTCGTTACGGATTTTGCCATCCAACCAGGCGGCGCGGAGAGCCCAGAGCAGGGTTTGGTAGCGCTTGCCGGGCGGGATTCCCCTTGCTTTGAGGGTGTCGCCGTTGGCTCGGGGGCGGATGTGCCGCCAGTGTTGGGCATACTCTTGCAGTTCTGGTATGGGGTTAAGCAGCTGCAGGGCGTAGAGGGCGGTGAGGGGTTGGTTTTGCAGGCGCAGCACCCAGTCGGAGGTGGGTTTGCCTTGCAGGGCGGGGAGTTGCGGGCGCAGGGCGGAGGCGGCGCAGAGGCTTTGGTAGGTGTCCAGGGGCAGGCGCAGGCGAGTCTGAATTTCGTCTATGCGCTCGCGGGGCAGTCGCAGCAGCCATAGCGCGTAGCCAAGTTCTTCGGGGGCGGGATTCAGGTTCCAGCCGGGTAGGGGAGGTTGAGTCAGCGCGGATTCCATTTCGGCGTGCAGGGTGGGGTTCCAGGGCAGGGCGGCGCAAATTTCTTCCAAAACCGAAAGGTTGTGCAGGCGTTGCAGGGCGGCGGGGGCGGCGGCTTCGCGCAGGATTAAATCCAACTCGTGGCGCAGGCGTTCCGCCGAGAGCAGGGACAGCCGGGAACGGGTCTCTTGCAGTTGGCGCAGGGTGTTTTCTTCCAGTTGAAAGCCGTAGCGCTGCTCGTAGCGGATGGCGCGCAGGATGCGGGTGGGGTCGTCTGTAAACGAGAGCGGATGCAGGACTCGCACCAGCCCGTTTTGCAGGTCGGCTTGCCCGTTGAAGGGGTCGAGCAGGTCGCCGAAGTGGGCTTCATCCAGTCGCAGGGCTAGGGTGTTGATGCTGAAGTCGCGCCTTGCCAGGTCTTGTTGAATGTCGCTTTTTTGGACGGTGGGCAGGGCGGCGGGGTGGGCGTAGGTTTCGCGCCGGGCGGTGATGAGGTCGATGTGATTCTGGTCGGTGGCGTGGGGCTGCCATTGGGCAGTGCCAAAACGGGAGTGTGCGGTGAGGTTGCCGCCCAGGGTTTGGACGAGGGCGTTGGCGAGCGGGATGGCATCCCCTTCGACTACGATGTCAAAATCCTGGCTGGGGCGTTGCAAAAGAAGGTCGCGCACAAAGCCGCCCACCATGTAAATGGGCAGGTTTTGGCGGGCGGCTTGGGCGGCGATGCTGTGCAGCAGGCGCAGCTGCGCGGCAGAGAGGCTTTGTTGCAGGGCAGGGGCGTAATTGAGGGCGGAGGAGAGGGGCATGGTAGAATTTGGGGCTTGAGCGCCACAGAAAGGAAAATTATGCTGACGAAGAAGATTGCTTTTATTGGTTCCGGCGCAATGGGAGAGGCGATTCTCTCCGGATTGCTGCGGGAGGGGCTTTCTCGCCCGGAAAATTTATGCACCTCGGATACCCGCGAAGAGCGGGTGCGGGAGTTGCAATGGAAGTATAACACCCAGCCTTTTACCGATAACCTGGCGGCGGTCGCCGGGGCGGATGTGGTGGTGCTTTCTGTTAAGCCCGAAAGGCTGACGGAGGCGTTGCGCGGGCTGAAAGGTAAAATCCCCGCCGAAGCATTGGTCATTTCCATTGTCGCCGGGGCGAATATTGCTAAAGTGAGCAAGGGATTGCATCATCCGGCGGTTATCCGTTCCATGCCCAATACGCCCGCCCAAATAGGGGAGGGCATTACGGTCTGGATGGCTTCTTCGGCGGTGGGCGAGCCGCAAAAGGAGATTGCGCGGCAGTTGTTGGGCGCGTTGGGGGCGCAGGTGGAAGTGGATGACGAGGGCTACCTGGATATGGCAACCGCCCTCTCTGGCACGGGTCCTGCTTATGTCTTTTTGTTTATGGAAGCGCTGATTGATGCGGGCGTTCACATGGGCTTTTCGCGCCGGGTGGCAGAGCAGCTGGTTCTGCAAACGGTGAAAGGCTCGGCGGCGTATTACGAAGCGGTGAATAAAAAGCAGGATACGCACGCCGCTGCTTTGCGAAATTTGGTCACTTCGCCGGGCGGGACAACTGCCCAGGCTTTGTATTACCTGGAAAAAGCCGGTTTTCGCACGGCGCTTTCGCGGGCGGTGTGGGCGGCGTATGAACGCTCGGTGGAGTTGGGCAAGGAGCAGGCGGTTCATAACCCGGAAGGAACAAGCGGGAATGATTAACGTTTTGCTGGTTGCTTTGGGTGGGGCGCTGGGTTCGGTGGCGCGTTACCTGGTCAGTGGGTGGGTGCAGGCGTGGGCAAAGGGCGCGAGTTTCCCCTTTGGCACGCTGGCAGTGAACTTGCTGGGCGCTTTTGTCATTGGCGTTCTTTCCGAACTTGCCGAAACCCGCAATTTTTTTACCCCAGAAGCCCGCGCCCTGGTTTTTGTGGGCGTTTTGGGCGGATTCACCACTTTCTCTTCGCTTGCCAACGAGAGCATCAACCTCGCCCGCGCCGACCAGTCTTGGCACATGCTTTTGAACATTGGTGGCAGCGTTCTCCTCGGTTTGTTGGCAGTTTGGCTGGGGAGGCTGGCTGCGAGTGTTGGTGTCAGTGGGTAGTGGTTAGTGGTCAGTGTCAGTTGGTAGTGTCAGTTTGGGTTCTTTGTTGAGGTAACTATTCCGCCCTCACCCTCCGCCCTCCCCCGTTGGGGAGGGGACTCTCTTCTTTCTTCTCTTTTCTCTTTTTTGTCCTGTGTCTCTTCTCAACGTTTCTTCTCTTACCAAGTCCTACGGACACCGTGATATTTTTACCAGCCTGACCTTTGGCGTGGCGAAGGGTGCCCGCCTGGGGATTGTTGGTCCCAACGGGGTGGGGAAAACCTCCCTGTTGCGTATCCTTGCCGGAGTGGATGATGCCTCATCCGGTTCTGTTCACAAATCACGAGGGTTGCGGGTGGGTTATCTCTCGCAGGAAGCCGATTTTCAGATGTCCGGCACGCTGTGGGATGCCTGCGAGAGTGTTTTTGCACCGCTTATCCGTCAGCAGGAGGAGTTGAACCGGTTGGAGGCGCAAATTGCCAGCGGGGATGAATCTGCCCTGGAGCGGTATGGCGCTCTTCAGCACGAGTTCGAGCGGCGGGGCGGTTACACTTTTCAGACCAAAATTCGACAGGTGTTAAGCGGTTTGGGTTTTGATGCGGTGGATTACCCCCTTTCGCTGGAACATCTCTCCGGCGGACAGCGCACCCGCGCCTTTTTGGCTCAATTGCTGCTTTCCGACCCGGACCTGCTCCTGTTGGACGAGCCGACCAATCACCTGGATGTGCAGGCGGTGGAATGGCTGGAAGGCTACCTGAGTCAGTGGGCGGGCGCGGCGGTCATCGTCTCGCATGACCGTTACTTTTTGGATAAAGCCGCCAACGGCATTTTGGAGATGACCGCCGCCGGGGTGGAAGAATACCGGGGCAACTATAGCCATTACCTGCAACAACGCCAGGAGCGTTGGGAACGCCGCCAAATGGTCTTTGACGGTGAAAAGGAAAAACTGCTGCGCGAGGTGGAGTACATTAAAAAGAACATCTCCGGGCAGAACACTTTGCAAGCCAAAGGTAAATTGCGCCGTCTTACCCGCGTGGTGCAGGCAATTGAGCAGGTGGGCATGGATGCGGTGTTGAATACGCAGTGGTCGCAGTTGGATGTGGATACAACAACCAGCCCCTTTGGCGTGGAAGAAGCCGAAAAGCGGGTTCGCGCTTTGCGTCTGCCGGATGTGCGCCCCCCGCAGCTGCACTTGCACCTGCGAAGTTTTCAACGCTCCGGCGACCTGGTCATCCGCGCCCGCGGCCTGGCGGTGGGCTGGGAGCCAGGAAAGCCCCTGTTTGCCTGCCCAGAGATGGAATTGCGCCGCTCGGAATGTGCCGCCCTCATCGGCGCGAATGGTGCTGGCAAAAGCACCTTCCTTAAGACCATCCTTGGTCAAATTCCGCCCCTGCAAGGCGAGGTGATTTTGGGCGCAAGCCTTAAGGTGGGTTATTTTGCCCAGGCGCACGAGGGGCTGAACCCCCAAAATACCCTGGTGCAAGAAATTCAGACCGCCGCGCCGAATATGCTCATCTCCGAGGCGAGGCAATATTTGGGCAAGTTCCTCTTCAGTGGGGATGATTCTTACAAAAAGGTGGAAGTTCTCTCCGGCGGTGAGCGGGGGCGGCTTGCCCTGGCAAAATTGGCGCTGGAAGATACCAACCTTCTCTTGCTGGACGAGCCGACCAATCACCTGGATATTCCCGCCCAGGAAGTGCTGGAGCAGGTGTTGGAAGCCTACGCCGGGACGATTCTGCTCGTCTCGCACGACCGTTACCTGGTGGATGCCCTGGCGACCCAGGTGTGGGAGATTACCCCTGAGGGTGGTTTGGATACCTTCAACGGAACCTACTCTCAGCGGCGCGAAGAGCGGGAAAGGCTGGCAGCCCTCGCATCCGCCCAGGTGCAGGAAGCCTCCCGCAGCGCGGCAGCGCCCTCCTCCAAAAATAGCAAGGAAGGCAAGGAAGAACGCCGCCGCAAAGCCCAAATTCAGGAATTGGAAAACGCCATCGCCGCGCTGGAAGAGCGCCTTGCCGGGTTGGGTCGCCAACTGGAAAATCCGCCCCCGGACCCTGGGCAGGTTGCCCAACTGGGGCGCGAATATGAGCAGGTGCAAGCCGAAATGGACGAGAAACTGAGCGAATGGGAGCAAATTCAGACCCTATGAGCGAACCTGAAAAACAGCCCCGCCCCAACTTTTTCCATCACCTGCACCCGCCCAGCATCCCTGCTGCCCAGGCGGGTTGGGGCTATACGTTAGGCGCGGGAGGCATTGCCGTTTTTCTCACCCTGGTTGTCCTCCTGACCGGGGCGCTGGAGATGTTTTTTTACGTCCCAACTCCTCAGCAGGCGGGCGAATCGGTGCAGATGATTACTTTCCTGGTTCCCTTCGGCGGCTTGGTGCGTGGGCTGCATTACTGGAGTGCTCAGGCGCTGATGCTTTTTAGCCTTGTTCATTTGGCGCGAGTCGTTCTCACCGGGGCGTTTACGCCTCCACGCCGCTTTAATTACCTGCTTGGCTTGGGGCTTTTGGTGCTGCTGCTGTTTCTCAACTTTACCGGCTACGTCCTGCGCTGGGACGAGGGCATTCGCTGGGCATTGGTGGTCGGCACGAACCTGCTCAAAACCATCCC
>DYNS01000459.1 GCA_020720965.1 Anaerolinea sp.
GGTTGGACTTGGATGATGCAGACATCGCCGACCTGCGAGCCAGCCTGTTGGAACAGTAAACTATCCTACCCGGCGGAACCAGAACCAGCCAACTGGCAGGCACAAGACTGCCAGCAGGACCAGGAACCAAGGGGCGGATTCCGTTTTTTGTGAAGTTTCCTCGGCGAGGGGCGGGTCTTGCGACCATTCGAGCAGCAGCGCCACCAGGCTGTTGACCTGCTCCTCGTCAAATTGCCCATCCCAGGCGGGCATGGCACTGCCGGGGATGCCATTGACGATGGTCGAGCGGATGGTCAAATCGGGGCGGACGGAGTGCCAGTCTTTGTGTAAGCCGGGGGCACTTGCGCCGTTGCCACCCAAGCCATGACAGCCCTGGCAGTGTTCGCCGTAAAGCACCATGCCCTTTTCCACGCGGCCTTCTACGGGCGGAACCTGCTTGAGCAGGTCCATTTTCAGGGTTTTCGGGTCAGGTGTGGGGGGGATGAATAAGACTTCGGGTAAGGCTGGTTCCGCGCCGAGTTTTTCCCAGGCCAGGATGTAGGAAACGATGGCGCTAACTTCTTTCACTCGCAAATTGCCCCCATTGCGCCAACTGAAGGCAGGCATCGAAGTACCGGCTTTTCCTTCGTTAATAGTACGCTCAATTTTGTCTTCATCCAACCCAACCCCCATGCGCCCAAATTCGTACCCCAAGTGACAGCGATAACAGCGCCGGGTGTAAAGCCGCGCGCCCAGGGCGACCGGGTTTGTGTTAGTGATGGCGAGAATCTGGGGGTTCGTTTCGACCAGCGGTGTGGGCGAGGGGATTTCGGTCGGTTTGAAGCTATCGGGGGTGGCGGTTGGCTCAGGGGTGGCAGTGGGGAAAGCCGGCAGGCGCGGCAGGGCGGGAGGACCGCCATTTTTCTGCCAAGCGGTGATCAAGGCTGCCAGGGCGTCAATTTGTTTGCTGCTCAGGCTGCCTCCGTTGCGGATGCTCCACTTAACCTGGCAGCCGCGCTCATCGCCGCTGATGGCATCGCGCAGTTCATCCCCTTCCAGACTTTGCCCGGCGATACTGGTTTCATACGAACCATGACAGCGCTCACAATAGCCGCCATATAGCCACGCGCCGAGTGCCACCGGGTCATCGGGCGGGTTATCCGATTGGGCGGAGGCGAGGCTGACGGTGGCGAAGGCCAAAAACAGGAGGCCGAGAAGGGTGAGGAGGTGTTTGGACAAAAAATACCCTAAAGGTTTTCATGCCCGACTGAGTAACGGGCTGGCAAAGTGGATTTTTATAGCAGACATCTGCGCCAGCAATGGAAACCTTTAGGGTTTCTATCGCAAGGTCAACAAAAATGCCACCAGATGCTCCAACTGTTCGTAACTGAGCAGGCCGCCACAGCCGGAGTTTTCGGCGTAGCCTTCGACCAGGTAGGCATTCGGAATCAGGAATGACTCGCGCAGATAGCCTTCGGCGGAAACGCCAGGTTGACGGTCAATGGCCTGGGTGGCGATGTGGGTCAGGTCGGGGGCGGCGAATTGGATGTCGTTGATGGATTCAATCCGGTGGCAGGCGGCGCAGTTGTCCATGAAAACTGTCTGTCCCTGGGTCGGGTCGCCGGAGGCAGCAGCCGTGGCGGGGATTTCGAGCGCGGTCAGCGTCACTTCGCCCAGGGCGGTGGCACGCCAGTTGAGCACGAATTCCGTCAGGTCGCGGATTTCGTCAAGGCGCAGGGGGCCGCCGTAGGTTTGCGACCAGGCGTTCATGGCGACCTGCCCGTCCCCGGCGTAGAAATCGCGGGTGGGCATCACCCGCCCGGTGGCGATGACGTTTTCAACGTATTCGGCCAGCGTGCCAGGCCAGTAGACTTCATCGAGGCGGGTTGTGAAAAATTCAGGGGCGTTCAGCGCCGGGCCGAGGTCGCCGACGCCCTCGCCGTTGACGCCGTGACAGGAGCGGCAGTTGGCCTCGTAGAGTGCCGCGCCGCGCTGGATGGCCTGGGCTTCCTGACGGGCCGACCAACTGTCCATGCGGGCTTCTTGATTGGGCAGGGAAACCAACCCCAGGACACCGAAAATGGCCAGGATGGTAAGAACGAGTTCGAGTTGGATGCGCTGTTTCATGG
>DYNS01000460.1 GCA_020720965.1 Anaerolinea sp.
TGTTTTTTGTAGCCGGGGCGGGGAATTTTACGCCAGAATATCCACGCGCCGGGGGAGATGTATTCGATGGCTTTGAGAATGGGAGTCCAGATGCGGGGCAGGTCGTCCCAGGCATCACGATTGAAGAGGGCTTGGATGACGATGAGCAGGGCTATTTTGCGCCCCTCCACAAGAAAATCGACTGGCTGCCCGTCCTGCCAAAGGTCAGTGACGCGCCGCGCCTGGGTTGTCATGATGTCGGCGTAGACGGGGAGTTGGGCAGGGTGGAGGGGGGCTTCCATCAGGGTACGGTAGTGGTCATGTTCTTCGCCATCGGTGACGAGAACGCCGCGCCGCAAGACATCCGTCACCGGGTCTTGGTTGCGCCAAAGGAATTTGTGCCGCTCGGTGACGAGGACTTTACGGGCGGCATCTGCCCCAAAAACGATGTAGGGCTTGAAACCAGGCAGGGGGACCTGGAAAAAACGTCCAACCCGCTCTGCCATGACACGCAAAGGGGCGAGGGGGCTGGGGTCGCGCAGGAAGGCTTTGAGGACGGCGAGTCCGGTTTGGGGGTCGGAGGAGGATGAGGGCATGGGATGAATGAATGGGGATAGAATAGGGTAGTTTTTAACTTTCAACCAGGGATTTGTGCGTATGAAAATAAAAATGTTGGAGTGTCCATCTTGCGGGGCGCCGGTTCGGAGTAAGGCGGAGGAGAAGGTGCTGGTGTGTGAGTATTGCGGGCGGGAAATCTGGCTGGAGGAGGCGCCGCCTGCCGCCGTTGTTGTAGAGTCGCCTGCGCTGGCGGTGGAATACTCCCCGGCTTCTTATACCGTTACCCTGGTGTTGGCGTTGGTGTTGGGCGTCTTTGGGGCGCATCGCTTTTATACCGGGAAAATTCTCAGCGGGGTTATTCAGATGCTCACCGGCGGGGGGGCGTATGTCTGGTGGTTAATTGACGTGGCTTCGATTCTTTCTGGCAGTTTTGAAGATTCTAAGGGCAGGCGGCTGAAGCGCCCGGAGCGGGTGAACGGGCTGGCGGTGGGTTTTGCGGTGTATGCTGTTAGCGTGGTAGTGATGACGACGCTTTTTGGGGATGTAAGCATCGCTTACTGGGCGGCGCTTTTCCCGGCGCTGGCGGCGGGGAATTGGGAATCGATACGGAAGTGGAGAGCGGCAAGCGGGAAGTGACAGGCGAGGGGATGCCTAACGGGCGGAGAGTTGGTAGGCTTTCAGGGTGCGGTCACGGGCTTGGGCATGGTCTACTATCGGCTGGGCGGGGTAGCCAGGGATGCGAATTTTCTTCTCCCAGGGGGCGTGGATGAGGGAGGCGGGCAGGTGTGCCAGTTCCGGCAGCCAGCGGCGGATGTAGTCTCCATTCGGGTCAAATTTTTGGCTTTGTAGTACCGGGTTAAAAATGCGGAAGTAGGGCGCGGCATCCGTGCCGGTTCCGGCTGTCCATTGCCAGCCGCCGTTATTGGCGGCGGGGTCGCCATCCAGCAGGTTTTGCATGAACCAGGTTTCGCCCCAACGCCAGTCTATCAGCAGGTCTTTGACGAGGAAGGAGGCGGTTATCATGCGGGCGCGGTTGTGCATCCAACCGGTTTGGCTCAGTTGGCGCATGGCGGCATCGACAACCGGAACGCCGGTGAGACCGGCTTTCCAGGCTTCAAATTCGGCGGGGTCGTTGCGCCAGGGAATATTTTGCAGGGCGGGGTTGAAAGAGCACTGGAGGACGTGAGGGTAGTGGTAAAGGATGGAGATGTAAAATTCGCGCCAGATGAGTTCGTTGAGCCAGGTTTCCGCGCCTGCGGAGGGGAGTTGGCTGAGGGCAAGGGCAGCTGCCTGTCGCATGGATAACATTCCAAAACGGAGGTAGGGCGAAAGGTTGGAAGTGCCGTCCAGGTCGAGGCGGTTGCGGGTGTCGGCGTAGTGGGTCATCGGCGCGAAGGCGGCGAGACGGCGGAGGGCTTCCTGCTCACCGGAGGGAAAAGCGGATTCTGGAAGCGGATAAGCGGATGGGGGGAGTTTGGCGGGGGGGAAGCGCTGGGGAACGGGGAGGGGGGCGAGGGGGGAGGGGAGGAGGGCTTTCCAGGTTTTGGCGTAGGGCGTGAAGACGGTGTAGG
>DYNS01000461.1 GCA_020720965.1 Anaerolinea sp.
GGGCTGGGATTCAACATCAAAATGCTGCAAGCCTTTTTGCCGCTGCCCGCTTTTTACGCGCTGTATTTTTTCGGCTCGCAGGAGGGCTGGCTTCGCAAAATCATCCACCTCGGCATTGCCGCCGCTTTGCTGATCGGCGTCTCGCTTTCGTGGGCGGTGGTCGTGGATTTCGTCCCCGCCGACTCGCGCCCGTACATCGGCTCCAGCGAGGATAACTCGGTGCTGGGATTGATTTTCGGACACAACGGGATTTCGCGGCTGGGAAGAACTGGCGGTGGCGGACAAACTCCGCCCGCGGCTGATTCCAACCCGCAGCAGGGGACTCGTCCTGGCGGTGCGCCGCAAGAGGCACTGGACGCCTGCTCTAATTTAACAGAAGGCGCGGTTTGCTCGTTCACGCAGGCAAACGGAAATACGGTGAATGGGTCATGTATTATTCCGCCAAATCTGGATATGCTGGCTTGTGCGCCAAAGGGGATGAATCAGCCCAATGGACAGAATCAGGCTCCAGCGGGGCAAACTCCACCACAGCAGGCAGTGGACGCTTGCGCCAATTCCACACAAGGCGCGGCTTGTTCATTCAATCTAAAAAATGGAAACACAATTAACGGTTCCTGCATTATCCCGCCCAACTCCACAGACTTGACTTGTGCCCCACAGGGAATGAATCCGCAAGGGCAGGGACAGCCTCCGAACGGACAGGGCGGCGGAACGCCTTTCAGTCAGGAAACTGGCACGCCTGGGGTCTTGCGCTTTTTCACTCAGCCGCTTTCCAAGCAGATGTCGTGGCTGCTGCCCTTTGCGTTGATCAGCGTTTTGCTGGCGTTGTTCGCTTCAAAAATAAAATTGCCCATCGAGTCGGGCGCACACAAGGCATTGATTTTGTGGGGCGGATGGCTGCTGACCTGCGTGGTTTTCTTCAGCATGGTTTCGGGAATTTTCCACTCGTACTACGCCATTATGCTGGCTCCCGCCTTGGGTGCGATGGTCGGCGTGGGCTTTGCTCAACTTTGGGCGTGGGGCGCGGATCAAAAATGGGCGGGCGCGGCGCTGGCAATTTCGGCGGCGGTGACCATCGGCTTCCAGTATTTTGCCTCGGTTCAGTACAACGAATTTTCATGGTGGATGGGAACAAGCGCCGCGCTGTTGCTTGTGGGAATCGCCTTGCTGTTTTTTCAAAAACGACTGGCATACCTGACCCTGCTGGCGGCGATGACGATTATCCCGCTGTACTGGACTGCCATGACGACTGTTTCCAGCGCCAACCAAAACCTGCCCAGCGCCTACGCGGGCGGATACCAGCAAGCGGGACCCGACGGCATTAATCGTCCGCGCCAACCTGGGGGACAGGGCGCAGGCATGGATGAAGACATGCTGACCTTTCTCGAAGCGAACACGGCAGACGTGAAGTATTTGCTGGCAGTTCCGTCCGCGCAAAACGGTTCGACGCTGGTGCTGCAAACGGGTCGCCCCGTGCTGTTCATGGGCGGATTCAGCGGCAGCGACCCAGTGGTCACAGCAGAGGATTTATCCGCGATGGTGGCAAACGGCGAGTTGCGCTATATTTTGTACGGCGGGGAGCGCGGCAACGATGACATCGGCAACTGGCTGAAAACCTCCTGCTCGCCTGTGACGCAATTTAGTCAGGTGACGGGCGCGGCAGGTCGGCAGGGGCAAAGCCCAGAGGGGAATCAGGCGATGACGTTGTACGAGTGCAAATAAAAAAATCAAGTGACAGTCATCTCAAAGATGACTGTCACTTGATTTACTCTTGGGCGGTTTATATCCATGACATCTATCATGGGCAGGGAGAAAAATTGCACGGGGAATCTCTTAGTTTGATGACTTCGGGCACTCTCGAACATTTCCCCGCACTTGTAAAATCAGTTCAATTCAACCCACAAGGAGAACCACATGAAAACTTTTTTACCGTTTATTTTACTGGCTTTGATTCTTTCGGCGTGCGGTGCGCCCGCTGCGCCCGCTGCGCCGCTATCGGCGGGGGCAACAAATCAGGGAGCACAACCCGCCCCAAGCGTGGCGTCCGAACCAGCCGCTGCTCAGTCCGCCAGCGCGGAATCAACTTCCCATTCCTATCAAATGGTAG
>DYNS01000462.1 GCA_020720965.1 Anaerolinea sp.
GCCTGCCTTCGGAGGCGGTTTCTTGCAGGGGTTGGGTGGCCAGGCGCAGGGTTTCGCCCCACAGCGCCGGGGAGAGGTACTGAATGTGGATGCGCCGGGTGAAAATTTTTAGCCCGCGTTCTGCCAGGGTTGCAGGAGCCAGATTCCGGGTGGCGCGTTCTCGCGCGGTAAGTTCTTCGGCGTAGGTGACGTAGGTCGCGTTGTTCACATGCTCCAGCGCGTCCAGGTCGCCCCATTCCACCTGGCGCAGAAGGTTGAAGGCGTTGGGGTCTGGCGCAATTTTGGGAAAACGCTGAAAGGGAAAGACTCGCGGGGCTTCCAGCCGGAAGTTTTGGAGGATGTCTTCGGGGGGGCTGGCGGGGCGGTTGGTTTCGGCGCTCATGGAGACGATGTGTTGGCTACCCTGGGCGAGGACTTCGCCGGTCTGGGGGTTGGTCAGCTCGAAACAGCGGGTTCCGCGTACTTTTTGCCAGTTCACCATCCAGATGGTGAAGTTGAATTCGTCATCGTGGCGGAGGGGGCGCAGGATATTGAGTTCGGTTTCGCGGATGAGCCAGAATAAGCCCAAGGTGCGGTCATTTTTTGCGCCCAAGCCTAGGGCTGCGCCCCAGTCGTAGGCGGTTTCTACCAAAAAGCGCAGGTAGCCCGCCGGGGCAAGGTCGCCGTTGGCATCCAGTTCGGACCAGCGGGTGCGAAAGTTGCGGGTGAAGATTTTAGACATGGTTCTTCCTGTGTTGGTGAATGCGGGCTTGCAGGTAGGCGGAAAAATAGCCCTCGTAACGCTGCCACAGTTCAGGGCGCTGCCAGTCGTCTCCGCGTACCTGCCCCCGGCACTGCGGAGCGCCGCAGGCGCAGGGGAATTCGTCAAAGGGGGTGGAGTCGGTCATGGCGTAGTCGAAGGTGATTTCTTCTCCGGGGAGGATGGGGCGCATGGCGACCAGGGAAATTTGCCCGCGCACCCCGGCGTTGGGGTTGCAGGAGTGGTTGATGTAGTCGGCGGGTTCTTCTTCCGCGCCGAGGGAGGCTAAGAAAAGCCCCTCATCAATTTGGACGGTGTGGCTGAGGGCTTCTGGCGGCAAAAGGCGCAGTTGGGCTTCCGTTTGCACCACCCCAGACCAGGCGCAAATCACCTCGTCTTTTTGCAGGGGTTGGCGGCAAAAAACAGCAAAACCGCCCTTCTCAGGGGCGGCACGAATTTCCAATTTTGGGGAAAGGTAGGAGGTGGGCATGGGGCAATTATACGGTCATTCCAATTTTTGCATCAGCGCCGCGCCATTTTGCTTAAACCAAAGGCGATGAGTTTGGTATTCTGGCATCATTTTTTGCACTTGAGCCCAAAACGCCGGAGAATGGTTGGGATGGAGCAGGTGCGCCAATTCGTGCAGGATGACGTAATCCATCGCCGGGGGTGGAGCCATGAGCAGCCGCCAGTTAAAGTTGAGGTTGCCCGCAGAACTGCAAGACCCCCAACGGGTGCGGGCAGAGCGAATGGCTATCTTGTTGTAATGCAGCCCAAATGTTTGGGCAAATTTTTCCACACGGGGAGGGATAAGAGTGTTTGCCGTTTTGGCGTACCAGTCCCTTAGCAGGGCGGCGGCGGCGGGAAGTTCGCTGCGGCGCAAAAAAAAGCCATCCTGAAAGAAAAGGGCTGCCCGCTGCGACTCGACGACCTGAAGCGGGTAATCTTTGCCGAGGAAAGGCAGGGATTCTCCCCCCTGTAAGTGCCCCGACGCGGCGGGAGCGGTTTGCGCCGCCTGAGCCTTTTTCTGCAAAATCCAATCCCGCTTCGATTCTACGAACCGGGCAATATCCCGCCCCAGAGCGCGAACAGGGGCGCGGACAACGACCTTGCCATCCGGGTAAACCTGGATGGCAAGGGTGCGGCGCGAAGAGCGGAGAAGAGAATCGACGAGGGGGATTTTCGTCATCGCATGTGATTCTGTTCCGAGTCGGGGGATTCTCGCAAAAGTTCCAGCGCGTGTGGCAGAGCGGGAGCAATCACCAGCAGGTTTTCCACCGCCCCTTTGGGGCTGCCCGGCAAGGTGACGATGAGAGTCCGTTTGCGAATGCCGCTGACGGCGCGGGAGAGCATGGCGTGCGGGTGAA
>DYNS01000127.1 GCA_020720965.1 Anaerolinea sp.
GGAGGTGCAGGGCTTTCGTGTCCCCATCGCCTCCTGCACTTTGCCGGTGAGTAACGGCATGGTCATACACACCGAAACCGAGTCGCTCAAAAAGTCTCGCAAATTTGTGCTCTCCATGCTCTTCAGCGAGCGCAACCACTTCTGCCCCTTCTGCCAGGTCAGCGGCGGAGATTGCGAACTGCAAAACGCCGCCTACCACGAAGAAATGACCCATTGGCCCATGCAACCGGGCTGGAACAACTACCCAGTAGATACCTCCCACCCCTACTTCGTGTTGGATAACAACCGTTGCATCCTCTGCCGCCGCTGTGTGCGTGCCTGCGGCGAACTGGTGGGCAACTTCACCCTGGCAGTGGCGGAACGCGGCGCGGCAAGTTTGGTCGTAGCCGACACCAACCTCCCCCTCGGAGAAAGCTCCTGCATCAACTGCGGAACCTGCGTGCAAGTCTGCCCCACCGGAGCGCTGATAGACCGAAACAGCGCCTACCAGGGACAAGAAAAAGACACCCTCAGCATCCCCTCCGTCTGCGTGGGCTGCTCGGTCGGCTGCGGAATCAACGTCATCGTCCGCAACAACCGCATCGTCCGCATTGAAGGCAACTGGGAGGGCAAGGTCAATCACGGCTTGCTCTGCGAACATGGGCGCTACCACCCCGTAAACGAAACCCGCAAACGCATCACCACCCCGCAAATGAAGAAAGATGGCGTACTCCAACCCGTCTCCTGGGAAGAAGCCCTCAGCGCCGTAGCCGAAAAACTCCGCCCCCTGGCAGGCGACCCGCACAACGGCGTAGCCGCCATCGCCTCCACCCGTCTCAGCGCCGAAACGCTCACCTCCTTCCGCGCCCTGTTTGCCCAAGCCATGCACAGCAACATGGTAACAAGCGTAGAAGAAGGCATGACCACCGCCGCATCTGCCAACCTGGCAGACAAAATGGGTGCCTTTGAAGGCAAACTGGACCTGCTCCGCAACGCCGACACCGTCCTCTGCCTGGGCGCAGATGTCGCCCGTAGCCACATGGTCGCCGGTTTCCTCGTCAAACGCGCCCTACCCAAAGGAATGCGCCTCATCAGCATTGACCCCGCCGAAAGCAAACTGCACGAACTGGCAGACCTGAGCCTGAAACCCAACCCCGGCTCCGACCAGGCTATGCTGGAAGGCTTCAAAGCCATCATCGTTAAAGAAGGCTTGGGACGCACCCCCCTTGCCATCCCCAACCTGGAAGCCGTCATCGCCGAAGCCGTCCGCGCCACCGGCATCCCGCAGGAAAAACTGGCGCAAGCCGCCCGCATGTTGGCGCACGCCATCAGCCCGGTGATTATGTACGGAAAGGGCATCACCGCCCAGCGCAGCGAAGCCCTTCTGGAAAGCCTGCACAGCCTCGCCGTCCTGGTCGGTGCCATAGACCGGGAACGCGCCGGGTTGCTCTCCGTCAAAGGCGAAGCCAACAGCCTCGCCGCCTCCCTCCTGGGGCTGGATTCTCCCCTGCACCTCAACGGACACCGCGCCGTCTTCGCCGCCCTCGGGGATGACTACACATCCAAACGCCTGGCAGAAAAACTCGCCGCCGCCCCTTACCTGATACTGCAGGCCGCCTACGAAACGCCCCTCACCGCCCAGGCAGATGTCCTGCTCCCCGCCCCGCTGTGGAACGAACAAGAAGGACACTACATCAACCTGGATGGACGCATTCAGCACGCCCAACAACTCACCCAACCCCCCGTCGGTCTGCGCCAAAACGAAGAAATCCTGAAAGAAATTGCCCTGCGGATGAACATGCCCATCCAAACCGACTGGCGCACCGCCATCCATCAACGCAAAGCCAGCGTAATGTTGGAAGAACAGGAGAACCAATGACCGCCAAACCCAAAATAGCCTCCGACTGGATGTGCGGCTGCGCCGGATGTCACATGTCCCTGCTGGATATGGATGAGCGCATCCTGGAAATTGTCGCCCTCGCCGACTTACGCGCCACCCCCATCACCGACCTGAAAGAACCAGACGAAAGCGGGGTGGACGTGGGCGTGCTGGAAGGCGGAATCAACAACACCGCCAACGAAGAAGTCGCCCACAAGATGAGAAAACGCGCCAAAATCCTGGTCGCCCTGGGCGATTGCGCCGTTTTTGGCGGCGTGCCAGCCATGCGAAACTTCTGCGGCGTAGAAGCCGCCCTGCAACGCGCCTATGTGGAAGCCGAAAGCAACGAACCCGGCAGCCAAATCCCTACCGACCCGGAACTGGCAGAAATGACCCAAACCCGCGCCATTCACGAGGTCGTCCCGGTGGACTACAACGTCCCCGGCTGCCCCCCGGATGCCGATGTCATCTTCCACGTCCTCAGCGAACTGGCGCAGGGACGCAAACCCCAACTCAAAGACGAACTCCTGCACTGGCACTAACCCATCCCCTGCCCACTTCTCACTTCTCACTTATCCCATGACAAAAATAACCATAGAACCCGTAACCCGTATCGAAGGACACGCCAAAGTCACCATCCGCCTTAAGGAAGATGGCAGCGTAGAACGCGCCTTCATGCACGTCAACGAATTTCGAGGCTTTGAAAAATTCTGCGAAGGACGGCTTTACTTCGAGATGCCCCAAATCCCCCCGCGCATCTGCGGCATCTGCCCCGTAAGCCACCACCTCGCCGCCGCCAAAGCCGCCGATGCCCTCACCGGGCAAACCCCTCCCCGCCCCGCCAACCTGCTGCGCGAGCTGATGCACATGGGGCAAATCATCCAAAGTCACGGAATGCACTTCTTTGAACTCGCCGGACCCGACCTGCTCCTCGGCTTCGACGCCGCGCCGGAAATCCGCAACGTAGTCGGACTCATCGGTACCAACCCAGACCTGACGGTGAAAGCCGTTCGCCTGCGAAAATTTGGTCAGGAAGTGGTTAAAACCCTGGGCGGGCGGCGCATTCACCCCGTCTTTGCCGTGCCAGGCGGCGTAAACAAAGCCCTCAGCCAGGAAGAACGAGATAGCATCCTCAGCGGTGTGGAAGAAGCCATCGCCACCACCCAAATCGGCTTGGGCATCATCAAAACCTGGGCAGAAGAAAACGCCGAAGATATTCAAAAATTCGCCGTCTTCCCCAGTGGCTACCTGGGCTTAACCACGCCCCAAAACGGGCTGGAACTTTACGAAGGCGACATCCGCCTCATCTCCTCCACCGGCTCCCCGCTGGAACAGTTCCCCGTTGCCAGTTACCTGGACTATATTCAAGAGCATGTCGAACCCTGGTCTTATCTCAAATTCCCCTACTACAAAAAAATGGGCTTCCCCGCCGGGGTGTACCGGGTGGGACCCCTGGGGCGGCTGAACCTGGCAGAAAAAATAGACACCCCCCTGGCAAACGAAGAACTGCGTCTGTTTAAGCAAATTAATGCTGGCAAACCGGTGGAAAACACCCTATACTACCATTATGCCCGTCTCATCGAAGCCCTCTTCGCCATCGAGCGAGTTCGCGCCCTGTGCGAAGACCCAGACATCCTCAGCACCGACATCCTCAACACGCGCAAAAACTACACCGGTCACGGCGTAGGCGTGCTGGAAGCCCCACGAGGAACCCTGATTCATGACTACACCGCCGATGAAAACGGCAAACTCCTGCGCGTCAATCTCATCGTCTCCACCGGGCATAACAACTGGGCAATGACCAACGCAGTAGATAGCGTGGCAAAAACCTATATTCAGGGACCCAACGTCACCGAAGGAATGCTCAACCGGGTAGAAGCCGCCATCCGCGCCTACGACCCCTGCCTCTCCTGCTCCACCCACGCCGTTGGGCAAATGCCCATCCGGTTGGATATTCTCAACCCGGATGGCTCCCTGCGCCAGACTTTGAGCAGAGACTAGAAAACAGAGAGCAGAAAGTCGTTACCCGGCAAGAACCACCCGCTTATCCGCTTCCAAAATCCGTTTTTGGAGTTAAAAAAATGGCAACCGTGCAAAAACTACTGGAAAACAAGCCCGAAATGCCCCTGTACCGGGTGCAAGCCACCCAAACCGTCCTGCACGCCCTCCAAATGATGGACGAAGCCAACACCGGCGCCGTCCTGGTGGAAGAACAGGATAAAATAATAGGCATCTTCACCGAGCGGGACTATGCCCGACAAGGCGAAGTGCGCGGAAGGCGCGCCGACCAAACCATCGTAGCCGAGGTTATGACCCGCCAAATGGTAATGGTGAAACCCGAAACCAGCCTGCAAGAATGTGCCGAACTGATGCGTAAATACCGCGTGCGGCACCTGCCCATTCTGGCAAACGACCACATCATTGGGGTTGTTTCCATTCGCGGGCTGGCAGAAGCCCTGCTCGAAGAGCAAAAGGGAACCATAAGCCAACTGGAAAACTACATTTTGGGAACAGGCTACGGCAACTGAACCAAAGGAAACCCCTTGAACCGAACCCTGCTGCTAGGCTATGGCAACCCCGACCGGGAAGATGACGGGGTTGCCTGGCACATTTTGCGGGCGCTGACGATTAAACTCGGCTTGCCCGCCCCAGACTCGTATGAAGACGAATTTCCATCGCACCCGGCGGTGGATTTTGCCTTTTTTTTGCAACTCACCCCGGAAATGGCAGAAGATTTGCTCACTTATGAGCGCGTCTGCTTTGTGGATGCTCATACCGGCAATATTCCGCAGGAAGTGCGCCTGCTGACGGTGGAAAGCGAGTTTCAACGCTCGCCGTTTACCCATCACCTTACGCCCCAATCCCTGCTTGCCATGTGCGAGCAGTTGTATCAGCGCCGCCCTCAGGCGGTTTTGCTCTCGGTGCGGGGGTATCAGTTTTTGTTTTCTCGCAGCCTTTCCCCCCAAACTGCCGCGCTGCTCCCCGGCGCGGTGGAGGAAGTTTGGGCGTGGTTAAATGCCAGGGGAACGCTTTAACCTTTCGCCAAAGGATAGGAGACCTTTTAGCATGGTAACACTTTCGATTAACGGCAAACAGGTTCAAGTTCCAGAAGAAACAACCGTTCTTCGCGCCGCGCAGCGCCTGGGAATCGAAATTCCCACCCTGTGCGACCATCCCGATTTGCATCCCCTCGGCGGCTGCCGCCTTTGCCTGGTGGAGGTGAAAGGCGGCAAACAGTTTAATGCCTCCTGCGCTCTGCCCGTAAGCGAGGGCATGGAAGTGACAACCGAAAGCCCCGCCCTTGCCGAAGCCCGCCGGGATGTGCTGAAGTTGATGCTGCATGGCTATCACGATGCCGGGTACGCCAATGGGCAATCTGCTCCCACCGAGCTGGTGCATTGGGCAACCCATTACGGGCTGGATGTGGCGGAACACCAGGCAAAAGAGGCGCATTACCCCATCAACGCCGACCCGAACCCGGTGGTCTGGGTGGATATGAACAAGTGTATTCAGTGCGGGCGCTGCATCCGCGCCTGTGCGGAGGTGCAGGGCAGGTTCGTCTGGCAGATGACCGGGCGCGGGTTCGATAGCCACCCCATTGCCGGAGTGAATAACCTGATGTTGGATGCCCGCTGCGAGTCTTGCGGGGCTTGCGTGGCATATTGCCCCACCGGCGCATTAGACAATAAGCCAAGCATGGGCGCGGGGCTGCCAGAGAAGAAAGTGACCACCACCTGTGGCTATTGCGGCGTGGGCTGTCAGTTCGACCTGAATGTGAAAGACAATCAGGTCATCCGGGTGACATCCAACCCCCAAGCCCCGGTGAATGGGATGCACCTGTGCGTGAAGGGGCGCTACGGCTACGACTACATTCATCACCCGGAACGCCTTACCAAGCCGCGTGTGCGCCGCTACCTGTTGGAAGCGGGCGACACCCCCAAACCCTCTGCCCCGCAGCAAAACCCCACCCCGCTGTGGGACTGGGTGGAAACGGATTGGGATACCGCCCTCGGCATCACCTCCCGCAAACTGCAAAGCATTCGGGATTCTTACGGCGCGGAGAGCATTGGCATTCTCACCTCCGCCAAATGCACCAACGAAGAAAACTACCTGATGAACAAACTGGCGCGGCAGGTCATTGGCACCAACAGCATAGACCACTGCGCCCGTCTCTGACACTCCAGCACAGTCGCCGGTCTGGCGGCTTCTTACGGCTCTGGTGCCATGTCCAACTCCATGGACGACATTGCAGAATTTGCAGAACTGGTCTTCGTCATTGGCTCCAACACCACCGAACAGCACCCCGTCTTTGGGGCAATGCTAAGGCAGGCGGTGAAACAGCGCGGCGCAAAACTGATTGTGGCAGACCCGCGCCGCATAGACCTGACGGAATTCGCCACCCTGCACCTCCGTCAGCGCCCCGGAACCGACATCGCCCTGTTAAACGGGCTGATGCACCTCATCTTACAAAACAACTGGCACAACTCCGCCTTTATGGCAGAACGCTGCGAAAACTTTGAAGAGTTTGAAGAAACCATCCGCCGCTACCCGCCCGCCCTCGTCAGCGAGATAACCGGCATCCCAGAAGTCAAACTGCGCCAGGCAGCCGAACTGATGGGCAACACCCGCCCCATGGCAGTCATTTGGGCAATGGGAATCACCCAACACATCACCGGCGTACACAACGTAATGAGCCTTGCCAACCTGCAAATGCTAACGGGCAACATGGGCATCCCTGGCGGGGGCGTAAACCCCCTGCGCGGACAAAACAACGTGCAAGGCGCTTGTGACGTGGGGGGCTTACCCAACGTTTACCCCGCCGACCAACCCGTCACCAGCCCGCAAGCCCGCCGCACCTTTGCCGCCGCCTGGGGCATGGCAGAAGAACAACTCTCCGGCGAGGTCGGCAAAACCGTTACGGAACTGATGCCCGGCTTGCTCAACGGCTCCACCCGCGCCCTCTACATCCTGGCAGAAGACCCCATCATGTCCGACCCGGATACCGGTCACATTCGCAAATGCCTGCAAGCCGCAGACTTCATCGCCCTGCAAGAAATCTTCCCCACCGAAACCGCCCACTATGCGGACGTGCTCCTGCCCGGCGTCACCTTTGCGGAAAAATACGGAACCTTCACCAACACCGAAAGGCGGGTGCAGATGGTGCGCCCCGCCATCACCCCGCCCGGCGAAGCCCGTCAGGACTGGCAAATCATCCGCGATGTAGCGCAGGGGATTCTCTCCGCCGGAACCCGCCCGGTTGCTCCGGCAGCCTGGTCGGGCTGGGACTATGAAACCCCCTCCCAAATTATGGATGAAATCAACGCCCTTACCCCTTCCTACGGCGGAATCACCCATGCCCGGCTGGAACAGGGTGAGCGTTTACAGTGGCCCTGCCCCACCCTACTACACCCCGGCACGCCCATCCTGCACACCCAGGGCTTTACACGCGGCAAAGGGCGCTTCATGCCCATCGAACACATTCCACCCGCCGAAAAACCCGATGATGCCTACCCCTTTGTCCTTTCCACCGGGCGGGTACTGTATCACTGGCACGGCGGCGAGATGACCCGCCGCGCCCAAAACCTGCTGGCGCTGTACAGCGAACCCCTCATCGAAATCAACGCCGAAGATGCCGCCCGCCTGCGGCTCGCCCCCCAAAGCCATGTACGAGTCTCCTCCCGGCGCGGGCAAATTAGCGCCAAAGCCTGGGTAACAGACCGGGTTCCGCCCGGCATGGTATACGCCAACTTCCACTTCCCGCACGCCTCCGCCAACGAACTCACCCAGGCGGCGCTAGACCCCATCGCCAAAATTCCAGAATACAAGGTAACAGCCGTGCGCGTGGAGGCGGAGTGACGTTTGGTACAATCCTGCCATGCGAATGATTCTCCTCCTCCTCCTCGGCGCTGCCCTGCTTGGCGCTTGCACCCGCAGCGCACCCATCAACACCACCCCGGTTTCCAACCCACCCGCCACCATCAGCCTGCCCAACCTGCCCACCGGAGCAGCCGCCGCCCTCACCTACCTGCCCCCCCCCCCCCCCCCCCCCCCCCCCCCCC
>DYNS01000128.1 GCA_020720965.1 Anaerolinea sp.
GCCCACAGCAGGCGGTCGTAGTCGTCCTGGGCTTCTTCCACAAGGCGGCGAGCATCTGCCAGGCTGCGCTGGGCTTGCGCCACAGCCAGGTCGGATTGCACGAGAGCATCCAACGCCTGTTGAGCGGCGACCAGGTCTGCTTCCGCGAGGATAATGCCCTGGGGCAGGGAACCCGGCGCGAGGCGGGCGAGGGTTTCTTCCGCTTTCACCGCCTGCCCGGCAGAGACATTCACCGCCTCCACCCGCCCGGAGGTTTGCCAGGTGAGAAGGGAAGATTGGCGGGGACGAAGGCTGCCGGTTGCTTCCACCTGCGCCACCAAAACAGCACGCTCGGCGGGGGTCGTCTCGTAAGATTCGCCCTGTTCCAAAGCCTGTTGCGCCTGGACGGCGTACACCGTTCCGCCAAGCGCCAGGGCAATGCCCAGGATGAATAACCAAATGTATTTGCGAACAAAGTTCATGGGGAGTTCTCCTTCTTATGCAGACAATGTTACCAGCCAATTATGCAAAATTTTTGCAGAAAATGGGCATAAGTTGTGTTGTTTTCTCGTAAGAATTAGGGTGGTATGATTGGGCGATTCTACGATGAGAGGTCTTCTTTGATTAAATTGCTCGCCATAGACCTGGATGGCACACTCTATAACTCCAGGCACGAACTTACCGAGGCGAACCGCGAGGCGGTACGCGCCCTGCATCGAGCCGGGGTGCAACCGGTCATCGTCACCGGGCGGGGCAGGCGCGGAGCGGAATTTGCCCTCACCCTGCTGGGGCTGGAACTTCCTTACATTTGCAACGCTGGGGCACTGGTAAGACCCGGAAAGCAGGGGGATGCCTGGTATGCCTGGGATTTTTACTACCCGGAAGAGATAGGGCAGGTCATTGCCTTTTGCCGGCAACACCCCCAAACCGGGCTGATTGCCGAAAACCAGGAGGGCAACCCGCTCTGGTTCGGTCCCGACTCGATGCAGAACGTGATGGACCCCCTGACCTATAAAGAAGCCTTTGCCAGCCGCCGCTCCACCAACCCGGAGGCGGATTTTAACCAACCCCTGCTGAAGATGACGATTGTGGCGGAGCCTCCCCTTTTGCAGGAGTACGAAGCCCTGGTGCGCCAACACTGCCCCTCCGTGCATCAGATTTACTCTGGCATCCGCTACATCGACCTGACGAGGGAGGGAATTAACAAGGGCGCGGCGCTCGCCGCCCTCTCTGACCGGCTGGGCATGAAGGCGAATGAAGTTGCCGCCATCGGCGACCAGGAAATTGACCTGAGCATGTTGCAGTTCTCCGGTCTGGCAGTCGCCATGTCCAACGCCGTGCCTGCCCTCGAACAAGCCGCCCACCTGGTTGCCCCCTCCAACGATGAAGATGGGGTCGCCTGGCTGGCAAAGCAGATTTTGGAACAGAATAAGCATCTCCAAAAAGAAAGATGCGCCGTATGACGATTGACAAAGTCAACGCCGCCCAACATTACACCGAACAACGTCAGGCACACTGGGACTCAATCCACGAGCGCCGACCCGACCCAACCTTTTTTAGCCGCGAATATCATCACCGCTTGCAGGAGGTCTATCGCCTGCTGGTTTCGCCGGGGCTGGATGTGCTGGAAGTGGGCTGCGGGCGCGGCGATTTGCTGGCAGCCCTCGCCCCCAGGCACGGCGTGGGGTTAGATTTTTCTCCAACCGCTCTCGCCCAAGCCCGCCAAAAATACCCGCACCTGCAATTTCTCTCCGCCGAAGCGCACGACCTGAGTCTGCTGCACGGGCAAAAGTTCGATGTCGTCCTGCTCTCCGACCTGGTGAACGATATTTGGGATGTGCAAACCGTCCTGGAGCAAATTCGCCCTCTCTGCAAAGCGGATACGCGCATCCTGCTCAACACCTACAGCCGGGTGTATCAGCCCTTGCTTGGCGCTACCGCAAGGCTGGGGCTGTCGACTCCTCTCCTGCCGCAAAACTGGCTCACCCCGGAAGATTTGCAAAACCTGCTCCACCTCTCCGGCTACGAGGTGATTCGGCATCAGAGAGAGATTCTATTGCCTCTGCCTTTGCCGCTGCTGCGCGAGCTTTTTAACAAAGTATTGGTAAAACTCGCCCCCTTGCACGCCCTGGCGTGGACTAACCTTTTTACAGCCCGGCTAAAGCCCCAGGGTCCGGCGACCAAGCCCACAGTCAGCGTCATTGTTCCAGCCCGCAACGAAGCCGGGAACATCGAATCGGCTTTTGCGCGGATTCCACGCATGGGCAGCCATACCGAACTAATATTTGTGGAAGGGCATTCCAAAGACAACACCTATCAGGCTATCGAAGAAGCCATCGCCCGCCACCCGGAATGGGATGCCAAACTGTACCGCCAACCCGGCAAAGGCAAAGCGGATGCTGTGCGCCTAGGGTTTGAAAAAGCCAGCGGCGAGGCGCTGATGATTCTGGATGCCGACCTCACCGTCCGCCCGGAAGACCTGCCCCGCTTTTACGAAGCCCTCGCCAACGGTAACGGCGAATTTATTAACGGCGTGCGGCTGGTATACCCCATGCAAGAACAAGCCATGCGCTTTTTGAACCTGCTTGGCAACAAATTCTTTAGCATGGCGTTCTCCTGGCTTTTGGGGCAACCGATTAAGGACACCCTGTGCGGCACAAAAGTTTTATACAAAAAGCATTACGAGCGCATTGTTGCCAACCGCGCCTATTTTGGCGAATTTGACCCCTTTGGCGACTACGACCTCATCTTTGGCGCTGCTAAACAAAACCTGAAAATTATCGACCTGCCCATCCGTTACCAGGAACGCACCTACGGACAAACCAACATAGACCGTTGGCGGCATGGGGTTTTACTCTTTCGCATGGTTGCAGTAGCAGCCTTAAGGCTAAAGTTTGTATGAAAACACTCGTCATCCTCGGAACCCGCCCCGAAGCGGTAAAAATGGCACCAGTCATTCAAGCCCTGCGAGCCACCCCCGGCATCCAAACCACCGTCTGCCTCACCGCCCAGCACCGCCAAATGTTAGACCAGGTCCTGCGCCTCTTCGACATCCACGCCGAAATAGACCTGAACCTGATGCAGCCCAACCAAAGCCTGGCACAAATCACCGCCTCCATCTTCACCCACCTCAACCCCGTCCTGCAAACCCTCGCGCCAGATTGGGTACTGGCGCAAGGCGACACCACCACCGTCATGGCAAGCGCCCTGCTCTCCTACTACAACCACATCCGTTTTGGGCATGTAGAGGCAGGCCTACGCACCGGCGACAAATTTCAACCCTTTCCAGAAGAAATAAACCGCATGGTCGCCGGGGTCGCTGCCGACCTGCACTTTGCCCCCACCGAATGGGCACGCCAAAACCTGCTCAAAGAAAACACCCCCCCAGAAAAAATCATCGTCACCGGCAACCCGGTTATAGACGCGCTTCAACAAGCCGCCCAAAAACCCATCCCAGCCGAAACCCAAGCCCTGCTGCAAACGTTGGAAGGCAAGAAAATCATCCTCGTCACCGCCCACCGCCGTGAAAATTTTGGCAAACCGTTGGAAGATATCTGCACCGCCCTCTCTGCCCTGGCAGCCGCCCACCGGGACGAAATACACCTGCTCTACCCGGTACACCTCAACCCCCACGTACAAGAGACCGTCCACCCACGCCTCTCCGGCATCCCCAACATCAGCCTCCTGCCCCCGCAAGACTACCTGCCGATGATTCACCTGCTCAAACACGCCCACCTCCTCCTCACCGACTCTGGCGGGCTGCAAGAAGAAGCCCCCGCCTTTGGCGTTCCCACCCTCGTACTGAGAGAAACCACCGAGCGCCCCGAAGGCATCGCCGCCGGAACCCTCAAATTGGTCGGCTCCCAACCTGAGAAAATCATCAGCGAAAGCGAACTCCTACTACAAAACCCCGCCGAACATGCTAAAATGTCGCGGGCTACCAACCCCTACGGAGATGGTCACGCCGCCGGGCGGATTGTACAAAGCCTGCTTCATTATCCCAACCTATAAACAAAGGAAAACCTCATGCAAACAGAAACAAAACAAGGCTCCAACAGCGAACCTCTCTTCTATAGCCCCAAAAGCCTCAACCTCATCGCCAGCATCACCAGCGTCTTCTCCTGGTTCGTCCTGGTAGCCTTTCTTGGGGATGTCATCGCCCAGGGAATGAACATCAGCCAGACTTTGGAACAGCAGGGTCTCGGTTTCAACGCGGAACTGCTCAGTCAGCCCTCCGCACTCTCCTTCTTCATCTCCAGCCTCAGCACCCCCCTCTTCACCGGCGTAGCCCTCTTCCTGCTCATGCAGGGCGTTTCGGTTGGGCTAAACGTGCTGATGGAACTGGACATGAAAGGCAACGAAATCGAAGAAGATGACGAAGAGTAAACCCCAAGCCTAACCCCCGCACACCAGCCCCTCTCCCTCTGGGAGAGGGGCTTTTTCATCCCCCGCCAAGAGATTTGTTGCATTTGTTACCGGTAACATAAAAATAGAGTACAATCGAGAAACCCTAATCCCCCAGAAAAAAACAGGAGAACTTATGCAACAAGATACTGCCTTGCAAGAAGAACGAATCCCCCTTGCCAGCCGTGTTTGGATTTCCCTGGCAGATGCCTCGGTTGCCATTCTGCAAGCTCTCGTAGCGGCGGGGGCGCTCACTTACTATTTTGTCAACATTCGCGGGCTATCCACCTATTACACCGGCATCGTCTGGCTCTTATTCGCCATCTGGAACGCAGTCAACGACCCGCTTTTTGGCTATATCAGCGATAGAACCAAAAGCAAACTGGGGCGGCGTATTCCCTACATCCGCTACGGCACGCCGATTTTCGTCCTCTCCTTTGCCCTCTTCTGGTTAGACATCCCTGGCGCGGGTAGCCAAACAGGGTTATTCCTGCAAATGCTGCTCGTCCTCTTCGTATTCGACACCCTCTACACCGCCATCGCCACCAGCCTTTACATCATGCCCTACGAGATGGCAGTCTCCAACAAAGCCCGCTCCAGCATCTTCGTCTGGAAGATTATCTTCATGGTCTTCACCATCGTTGTCCCCCTCGCCATCGAGCGCACCATCAAACCCGAAGTGGGAGACCTGGCAGGGATTAGTTACTTCCGCTGGTTCATGGTTCTCTTTGCAGTCGGGATGGGCATCATCATCTTTGCCAGCACCTTCTTTTACCGCGAAAAACACTACACGCAATCGGAAGAGCAACTCGGCTTCTTCAACGCCTTCAAACAATGCTTCACCAACCGCTCCTTCGTCATTTTCGAGGTCATCAGTTTCACCATCATCTTTGCCCAAACCTCCCTAATGCAAGGTTTGTGGTACTACTTTGACGAAATTGACGTACCTGCCACCCCGCTCTACATCGCCCTGGCAGCCGGAATCATCTGTGGCGTATTTTTGTGGATAAACCGGCGCGATTCCTGGGGCGTAAAGTGGAGCACCCGCCTCTTTAGCCTGCTCTTCGCCATCGGATGCTTCGTCATCGTCCTTTTGGGTGCCAACAGCCTGGCAGCCATCCTCGGCTTCTTACTCTTCGGGGTTGGGTTTGCCGGAGGCATGTACCTCATCCCGCTGATGAACGGTGACGTAGTGGACATGGACGAGCACCGCACCGGCTTGCGCCGCGAAGGGATGTACGCCGGGGTAAACAGTTTCATCACCAAACCCTCCATCAGCCTGGCGCAGTGGGCATTCCTCACCATCATCACCGCCTACGGCTACGATGCAACCCTCGCCAAAGGGGCTCAATCTCCCGGCGCAGAGGCAGGCATTTTGGTTGGGTGGGCGCTCATCCCCGGCATCCTGCTGCTGCTCTCCTTTGTCGCCCTGCATTGGTATCCCCTGGATGGCACAGAATGGCTCAACATCAAAGCCCGCCTCGCCGAAGTTCACAAAGAAAAAGAACGCAAATACCTCGAATCGCAAGGTTATAAATTTGTAGAGTAACCAAGCCCACCCCCAAATCCCCTGCCCTCCAGGCAGGGGATTTTCTTTCCCCCTTGACATTAACGCAGCGTCATCGTTTATATTTCGGGCATCGGAGCAAACACCATGCTAACCATCAAACAACTTTCTCAACTGGCAGGAGTCACCCCCCGCACCCTACGCTACTACGACCAGATAGGCTTGCTGAAACCCTCCCAGGTAGGGCAAAATGGCTATCGCTACTACACCGAAGAAGCCCTTCTGCGCCTGCAACAAGTCCTCTTTTACCGCGAGTTGGGCGTGCCGCTGGAAGAAATCCGGCGGATGATGGGGCGCAGCGACTACGACATCCTCCACAGCCTGGAGAAACACCGCTCCGAAATCGCAAAGCGCATCAGCCGCCTGCAAACCCTCATCCAAACCATCAACCACACCATCAGCCATCTGAAAGGAAGAACCCCCATGGACGACCAAAAAATCTTCGCAGGCTTCACCCCGGAAGAAGAAGAAAAATATGCCCAGGAAGCAGAGCAACGCTACGACCCCGTCACCGTTCGCGAATCGAACCGCCGCTGGAAAGCCTACGGCAAAGAAAAACAACAAGCCATCCTGCGCGAAGGGCAGCAAATTTACCAGGAAATGGCAGCCGCCCTGCCCCTCGGCGCCGAATCTGCCACCGCCCAGGCGCTTGTCCAACGCTGGCGCGAACACATGAACTACTTCTGGACCCCCACCCTGGAGCAACTCTGCCCCCTGGCAGAAACCTACGTCAGCGACCCGCGCTTCCGCGCCAACTTCGAGCCGCTTCACCCTCAACTGCCGGAATTCATCCTCGCCGCCGTGCGGGTGTATGTGACAAATCAAAGCCCCAATTGACGCATCCCCGCCCCTCTGGTAGAATACGCGCCCGGAGCGTTGTACCCTTCGCTCCCATCTCACTTTTTTGCCAGAAAGGGCTTAAAACATGAAAGTACTCCTGCTCAAAGACGTTTACAAACTCGGTCGCGCCGGGGATGTAAAAAAAGTTGCCGATGGTTACGGACGCAACTTCCTCCTCCCCCAAGGGATGGCAGTCCTCGCCACCGAAGGCGCCATTCGCCAAGCCGAAAAAATTAAAACCGCCGCCACCAAAAAACGCGCCGCCCTCAATCAGGAAATGGGTGCCGTTGCCGAAGTTCTCAAAACCCTTAAAGTGGGCTTTGCCTCCAAAGCCGGGGAAACCGGCAAACTCTACGGCTCCATCACCGCCCAAGATGTTGCAGACGCGGTCAAAGCCAAGAGCGGCATCGAAATCAAACGCCAGCAGATTGATATGCAGCCCATCCGCACCCTCGGTGAGCGCCAGGTAAACATCCGCCTGACCATGGACCTCGTCCCCGCCATCACCGTCATCACCTACCGCGAAGGCGAAGCCGACCCGACCTACGTTGCCCCCGCCCCCGCAGAAACCCCCGCCGAAGAACAGGCGTAAAAACCAACCCCCAACAAACATCACCGATGCAACCGTTAACGGTCTGAATCGGTGATGTTTTCTTTTCCACATAAAACGCCCCATGCCCACCATTGGCGAAAAGCTAAAACAAGCCCGCGAAGCCCGCAAACTCAGCCTCAAGCAAACCGTGCAGGCGGTACGCATCCGCGCCCACTACCTGCAAGCGATGGAAGAAAACGACTTTGAAAGCCTGCCCTCCCCGGTACAGGCACGCGGATTTTTGCGCCTCTACGCCGACTTTTTGGGGCTAAACGGAGAAGAACTGCTGGAGGAAATGGAAACCGGCATCCCCGCCGAGAAAAAAGCGGAAGAAGCCGCACCCGCGGCCTTCATCCCCGCGCCCCAAGCCCCCGCCCCCCTGCCAACCCCTCCGCCCCCGCCCCAACCCGCCGCCCAGCAAACAGAAAGCCCGCCCAGCGCCTCCCAAACTATTTTTTTAGAAATCGGCACAACCCTGCAAGCCAGGCGCGAACTGTTGGGGCTAACCCTGGAAGAGATAGAACGGCAC